>DAOTUR010000380.1:0-16019 GCA_034436915.1 Anaerolineae bacterium | reverse complement strand
CAGGGTGTTCACTCTTTCTGAGAAAGATGAGAAGCTTAACCTGACGGGTATGGGGCACGATGCATCGTGCCCCTACGGAAAACGCTCTCCAAAACATGCGTTTAATACGGTAAATCCATATACGTTCCGCATTATCAAACGGCTTCTTAAAGAGCAGCCGACCTGTGGCATCGGTGGTATTGATGTGCTGATAGCAAAGCTCACCGAAGGTATCCAAGACATGAAGGTTGACGCCTTTGTGCAGCAAGACCTCAGCCATCTGTGTCCTGTTTACTATCTTTCTACGCACTGATTGAGCACACGAAGCTCGGTTTCGATGATACCCCGAGTTCAAATTGCTCTCACAGGTGCGTAGGATGGCGATAAACTTTTTTGCTGTGGATGTCACAAAACAGGACAAGTGGCGGCTGGTGACAGCTTCTCTACCTTTGGGCCTATAGAAGATGGTCGGAGTGCCGTTGTGATTGACCGCGCAGCCGGAAAAGATGCCCGCCGCGTCATATCCATTCGGTGTTGGGACAATGGCGATGGGCAAATCCTGACTGCTGGCATGGCCCCAATGCATGTTGCTCCAGAGAGGCAGCAACGGTAGGTTTAGGCCGACTCCTACAGACCAAGCTGCATCAACCTGTGGTCGCTTGATCAGTACCACAGAAGCATAACAATGATGGGGCGAAAAGTCTCCTTGTTATTTTACGAGACAGGATGCTAGAAGTATTGAGGGTCTTAATTCGACCTCAATACGATATAGAGGCTGTTTAAGAACTACTACCTCCTATAATGAGGCCAGATTGGAGCATACAACCAATGGTTATCCATTTATTTTTGGAACGTTTTTCCTGGCGACACAGCATAACTGATCCCCCAAACACGGGGTAGAACCAGTGATATGCGTATTGTGTGCAGCCGGACACCTTGAAGAGATGTCCGGTTTTTTGTTTGTTTAGTCAGGTGAGTCAGAAACGGGGAGGGTATTATGTTGAGCTATATCGTCATAATTGTACTGGGGATTATTGGTTTGTTTGTGGGGGGCAACTGGTTGGTGAAAAGTGCCGCTCGCCTTGCCAGTTCATTCGGGGCATCGGTGCTGGTCATTGGCTTGACGATTGTGGCCTGGGCGACCTCCGCCCCTGAATTGATTGTCAATCTGAGTGCCGCCGCGCAGGGTTCGACTGAGCTGGCTCTGGGCAATGTCATCGGCTCGAACATCGTCAATCTGGGGCTGTGCCTCGGCATTATGGGCCTGATGTTTCCCGTGACTATCGGCTGGGAACTCATCTGGCGCGAATTGCCGATTATGATCGGCTCGGTGGTACTGGCGTTTCTGCTCGGCCTGGATGGGGAATTGAGCCGCGTCGATGGGCTAATTCTGTTCGTCTGCTTTATCGGCTTCAGCGGATTGATCTATGTGCTGGTTCAGCGCGAACGCCGCAAGGTGACAGCCGACCTGAAGGAGTATGAAGAAGACGCCGGGTTGATCGACGACAACATTAACCGCTGGTTTGAGGTAGGGCGTCTGGCATTTGGTCTCATCTCTCTTATTGTGGGGGCGAGTCTCACCGTGGATGGCGCAACAGCGATGGGGAGAACGCTTGGTATCAGCGAATTTGTGATTGGTCTGACGCTGCTGGCCTTTGGCACATCTCTGCCAGAGCTGGCATCATCTCTCATCGCTGCCTCGCGCAAGCAGACCGATATCGCTGTTGGAACCATCATCGGTTCGAATATTGCCAATGTGCTTGCCATCCTGGGTATCACAGCCATTATCAAGCCCATTGAGGTGACGGCAAACAGCCTTCAGGTGCAAATCCCGGTGCTCATGGCGTTCTCTGTGCTTATCCTGGGGCTTGGCCTGAATCGGGTGATTGGCCGCCGTCAGGCTGCGTTTCTGACGGCGTGCTATATCGGTTTCGTTGTCATCTCCGTCTTCGGGCCTGGGTCAGCCTGATATTTTAGAGGAGTGCTGAGTCCTGTCACTCAGCGCTTCTCCATTCTACGGCTTTATTTTTAAACGTGTCCTTAGCCCGATTCTATCTTTGATCTTTACTGCGGCGGCCCACTAGACTTCATCCTCAATATGTTCCCACTGCGGCACTCCCGCCGCCCCAATGACGAGCACCTTCAGCGACAGCAGAGCACATTTCATCCGATTGGGCGTCAGAGGGATGCCGATCAATTCAAGCATCTCCTGGCGCGTGATCTGGCGGGCTTGATCCAGCGTCATGCCGATGAGCTTTTCGCCCAACATGGACGCAGACGCCTGACTGATCGCGCAGCCCTGACCCTCCCAACCCACCTCGCGGATGACATCATTGGCGTCTCGCGTCAGAGTCAGGCGGAGATGATCGCCGCATAGGGTGTTGTCTTCTTCATGATCGAAGTCAGCGGTATGCAGAAGCCCCCAATTGCGACGGGCGCGGGCATGGTCAAGGATATGTTCGCGGTAGAGATCAAACTCATCGTTTAGCATCATGTCCCTCACACGGAATAGAATTCAATGGCACGCCGAAGATGCGCGGCCAGTTCATTGACCTCTTCGAACGTGTTATAGAGATAGAAACTGGCCCGCACGCTTGCAGAAACATCCAACGCCTGATGCAGCGGCATCGCACAATGATGACCTGCCCGCACAGCGATGCCCGTATGATCAAGAATTTGGGCGGCATCGTGGGCATGGATGCCCTTAATCGTGAACGAGATGAGGCTGCCACGTTCACGGGCCGCGCCTAAGATCGTGATCTCCGGAATGTCTTTCAAGCGCCCCAGGGCGAGGGCGGTGAGCTGTTCGGTGTAATCCTGAATCCGCTCCATGCCGATGCTGCTGAGATAATCAATCGCAGCGCCCAGGCCAATCGCCTCGGCAATGCTCGGCGTACCCGCTTCAAATTTGTAGGGCAGTTGATTCCAGGTGGATTTTTCCAGCGTCACGCGGCTGATCATGTCGCCGCCGCCCATCCAGGGGGGCATGGCTTCCAGCAAAGCTCGCTTGCCATAGAGCACGCCAATCCCCGTTGGGCCAAGCATCTTATGGCTGCTGAACGCAAAGAAATCGGCATCCAGGGCCTGCACATCAACCGGCATATGGGGGATGCTCTGTGCGCCATCGACCAGAATCAGCGCCCCAACCGCATGAGCCATTTGTGCCATCTGTGCAATCGGATTGATCGTGCCGAGAACATTGGAGCAGTGTGTCACGACGACCAACCGAACGCGGTGCGTTTGCAGCAGCGATTCATAGGCGGTTAGGTTCAGGCTGCCATCGGGCAGGAGCGGAAGATAACGGAGCGAAAAGCCTTTTTCAGCCGCGAGCATTTGCCAGGGCACAATATTGGCATGATGCTCCATCACGGTTGAGAGCACGATATCATGCGGTTGGAGGGTGGTACGGCCCCATGTTTGCGCCACAAGATTGATGCTCTCAGTGGTGCCCCGCGTGAAAATCACCTCACGATGACTGCTGGCATTGATAAAGCGCTGGACTTTACGGCGTGCCCCTTCATAGGCTTCGGTGGCCTGCTCGCTGAGTTTGTGGATGCCGCGATGGACATTGGCATTGTAGCGGTAGTAATAATCGTCCATCGCCTCCATGACTGAGGCGGGTTTCTGGCTTGTGGCGGCATTATCGAGATAAATCAGCGGCACGCTGTCGTGATGGTGCTGCTGCAAAATGGGAAAATCCATCCGTCGCGCATCAACATCATAGGGGGCTGCATGGATGTGGGTCATCGTGTTTTTACCTTTGCTGTTTGTCACAGGCCGCCCAGGAGCAGGCTGCCCGTGACAATGTATGGATATGACATGAATGTCTGGCCGTGTAAGCCCGTTACTGTGAATTCCCGTAATGTGTCAGGGCACGCATGTACTGCGCCCGTTCAAAGGCTGACGGGTCATCACAGTGAATCTGGCTCAACGCGCCGTGCATCTGATTCACGGATTCATACTCATGTTTTTCCATCCAATCGCGCATCTGCTGCTCAACCACCTTTAAATGTGGGATGCCATGCTTCAAGAGAGCCGAGGCCATCATCGTCACATTGGCCCCTGACAGGAGGAGTTTGACAGCATCTTCGCCTGTATAGACACCGCCTGTGGCTGCAAAATCAACGGCGATGCGCTTATACAGGATGGCAATCCAGCGCAGCGGCAGACGAAGCGCCTCAGACGTGCTCAGCGTGAGATTCGGGCGCACTTCCAGGGCCTCAAGATCAATATCCGGCTGATAGAAGCGGTTGAACATCACCAGCGCATTGGCTCCGGCCTCGGCAATCCGCTTCGCCATATGGGGCAGGCTGCTGAAATAAGGGCTGATTTTGACGGCGAGAGGAATATCAATCGCCTGTCTGACGGCTACAAGGGTGTTAATATAGCCCTGCTCAACCTGTTCACTCGAAGCGAGCATATCCGTTGGGACAAAGTAGATGTTCAGTTCCAGGGCATCCGCTCCGGCGATTTCCATGCGCTTGGCAAACTGCGCCAGTTCGATGCGCTTGGCCGTTTGTGTCCAGCCGCCCAGAGACATCCCGTTCAGGCTGGCGATAATCGGAATATCGACAGCATCTTTTGCCCGCTGGATATGCTCCAGATACCCTTCTGGCCCCACCGTATAATGAGGCGGCTCAGGAAAATAGGTCAGGGCTTCGGCGGTGCTCTCTGTGCCATAGAGCATATGAAGATGCATCAGATTGCGCTCATGACGAATCTGCTCCTCAAACAGCGAATACAGCACAACAGCGCCCGCGCCCGCATCTTCCAGGCGCTTAATCCCATCAAGGGTTTGCGAGAGAGGCGATGCCGAGGCGACCAGTGGTGATCGCAGGGTCATTCCAAGATAATTTGTTTGAAGGTCCATGGTTTTATCCTCATCATCTATCCACCTCCCTCACCCCCGGCCAGGAGGTGAGAGTGAACATGTCTTAGTGATGCGAGCCGTTTGTCGGCGGTTTTCCTGGCTGCGATGCCAGATATTCATACAGCGCCCAGCGCAGATTGACATCCTCCTGGGCCTGCGCGAACAACGAGGCTGCAACATCCGGTTGGCTCAACTCAAGCATCTTGAAGCGATTTTCCATATGCAGGTACTCTCTCAAGGGCAGCTTGGGCGGACGCGAGTCCAGCATCAGCGGATTCTCGCCCTGCGCCGCACGGTCTGGGTGATAGCGGTAGAGCAGCCATTGGCCGCTGTCCACAACGGCTTTGTGATTTTTGAGCGCCGTCTTCATATTGATGCCGTGTGCGATACAGTGTGAGTAGGCAATGATGAGTGACGGCCCATCATAAGCTTCAGCCTCAATAAAGGCCCGCAGCGTATGCTCATCTTTCGCGCCCATCGCCACGTGCGCCACATAGACATTGCCGTAGCTCATCGCCATCAAGCCAAGATCTTTTTTGGCAGCCGCTTTGCCTCCTGCGGCAAACTTGGCGACAGCGCCACGCGGCGTCGATTTTGACATCTGGCCGCCTGTGTTGGAATAGACCTCCGTATCGAGCACCAGCACATTCACGTTGCGCCCGCTTGCCAGCACATGATCGAGGCCGCCAAACCCGATGTCATAGGCCCATCCATCGCCGCCAACGATCCACACATCGCGCTTGATGAGAGCATCGGCCAGCTCATACAGGCGGCGGGCCTCAGAGCCTGTTATCCCCGCCAGGATTGATTTGAGATGGGCCACCCGCTCACGCTGATCAATGATGCCTGCCTCGTCATGCTGATCGGCGGTGAGCAGCGATTGGGCCAATTCCGCGCCGATGACATCTGTCAGCAGGGTCACGAGTTCGCACGCCTGTTCATTCTGTTTGTCCATCGCCACGCGCATACCCAGCCCAAACTCGGCATTGTCTTCAAACAGCGAGTTGGCCCAGGCCGGGCCGCGACCCTCCGCATTTTGGGTATAAGGTGCTGTGGGCAGGTTGCCGCCGTAGATTGACGAGCAGCCTGTCGCATTGGCAATCATGGTGTGATCGCCAAAGAGCTGTGTCAGCAGCTTGATATAGGGCGTCTCACCGCAGCCGGAGCACGCACCGGAGAACTCAAACAGCGGCTGCTGTACCTGCTGCTGACGGATGCTGGTCGTCTTGATGTTGGTGCGATCCATCTCCGGCAGATGTGTGAAGAAGTCCCAGTTGGCGCTCTCCTGCTCACGCAGGGGCGGCTGTGGACTCATATTGAGGGCCTTCTGATTCAACATCGACTTGTTGCGGGCGGGGCAAACATCCACGCAGATGCCGCAGCCGGTGCAGTCTTCAGGCGAGACCTGAATGCTGTACTGCATTCCCTGCCATTCGGTGTCACGGACAGGTGTCGATTTGAATGTTTCCGGCGCATTGGCAAGGGCGGCAGGCTCATAGGCTTTGATGCGAATGACCGCATGAGGGCACACAAACGCACATTTGCCGCACTGAATGCATAGATCGGGGTCCCAGACCGGAATTTCCTCCGCGAGATTGCGCTTTTCGTACTGGGTGGTGCCGCTCGGATAGGTGCCATCAATCGGCAAGGCGCTCACGGGCAGATCATCGCCGTGACGGGCAATCATCGGGCCGAGGACATGGCGCACAAAGGCCGGGGCGGTAACGGGGACGGGCTGAAGCATCGGAATAATACTGAAAACTTTATCCGGCACATTCACTTCAAACAGGTTGGCAAGGGTATCGTCTACCGCTTTCAAGTTCATGGCGATGACATCGCCGCCCTTTTTGGCGTATGTCTTCTCAATCGATTTTTTGATCGCCGCAATCGACTCGTCAGCGGGCAGCACGCCGGAAATGGCGAAGAAGCACACCTGCATCACCGTGTTGATGCGCCCACTCATGCCGCTGTTACGGGCCACTTTGTAGGCATCAATCACGAAGAAGCGCAGATGCTTGCTGATAATTTCTTCCTGCACAGGCTCAGGCAGATGTGTCCATATCTCATCGGGGCCATACACCGAGTTGAGCAGGAACACGCCGCCTGTCGTCACGCCTTCTAGCATATCGAAACGATCCAGAAAGCTCGGTTGATGGCAGGCGACAAAATTGGCCTGGGTGATCAAATAGGGCGCACGGATCGGCTGCGGGCCAAAGCGCAGATGCGAGATCGTCATGGAGCCGGATTTCTTCGAGTCATAGACGAAGTAACCCTGGGCATAATTCGGGGTGTTTTCCCCGATGATCTTGATGGAGTTTTTGTTCGCCCCCACTGTGCCATCTGAGCCAAGGCCGTAGAAGACCGCACGCACCACATTGTCAGGCTCAATCGAGAACGTGGGATCATAATCGAGGCTTGTCCCGCTGACGTCATCGTGAATGCCGATGGTGAAATGGTTTTTGGGGTGAGATTGTGCCAGATTGTCGAAGACCGCTTTGACCATCGCAGGCGTAAATTCTTTCGATGACAGACCATAACGCCCGCCCACGATGCCCGGAATCAGCCCATGCCGCCATTCTTCGTAGAGGCCTGTCACACAGTCGAGATACAGCGGTTCGCCCATGCTGCCGGGTTCTTTGGTGCGATCCAGCACCGCAATCGCCTTTGTGGTGGAGGGCAAGGCTCTTGCAAGGGCTTTTGCATCGAAGGGGCGATACAGACGCACCATCAAGAGGCCGACATGCTCGCCTTGAGCGTTCAGAATATCGACTGTCTCCTGGATGGTCTCGCAGCCGGAACCCATCGCCACAATCACGCGGGTGGCATCAGGCGCACCATAGTATTGATACAGGTGATAGTCACGCCCCGTGAGCTGTGCAAATTTATCCATTGCGTCCTGCACGATGGTCGGACAGACTGCATAGGCAGGATTGACTGTCTCACGCGCCTGGAAATACACATCGGGATTCTGGGCGGTGCCGCGAATGACAGGATGCTCCGGCGAGAGGGCGCGGTGTCGATGGGCATAGACCAGCTCATCATCGATCATCGCCCGCAAATCGTCATTATCAAGAAGTTGAATTTTGGCGACCTCGTGTGAGGTGCGGAAGCCATCGAAGAAGTGAATGAACGGCACCCGCGAGGCCAGGGTCGCCGCCTGTGCAATTACGGCAAAATCATGCGCCTCCTGCACGGATGCCGAGGAGAGCAGCCCGAAGCCAGTTCCTCGCGTTGCCATCACATCGCTGTGATCACCAAAAATGGACAACCCCTGTGCTGCCAGCGAACGCGCCGCCACATGAAAGACTGTCGCAGTCAATTCGCCCGCGATTTTGTACATATTCGGGATCATCAATAGAAGCCCCTGCGAGGCTGTAAAGGTGGTTGTGAGAGAGCCTGCCTGGAGGGAGCCATGCACTGCGCCTGCCGCGCCCGCTTCACTTTGCATCTCGATTACATGTGGCACTGTGCCCCACAGGTTGGGAGTCTCAGCCGCTGCCCACTCGTCCGACCATTCGCCCATCGCAGACGAGGGTGTAATCGGGTAGATGGCAATCACCTCATTCAGTTTGTAGGCCACACGGGCGACGGCCTCATTACCGTCCAGAGTGATGTATGTTCCTTTAGCCGTCATAAAGCTCTCCTGATCAGATCTATTTGCTTGCGCCGGGGTCATTACAGCGTGTTATTTTCTTGGGAAAAGCCGTTGCAGGCTTCTCTTCCATCATGCGCGTATCTCGTATGCGTTTTTAGTGATAGGTGTAATCAAAATGGGGTGCTTTCTTACAATACCTTCGCCAAAATGGGGGGGCTAAAAGAGGAGGGTTTTGAGATAAAGTTGTTGTCGACCAAGACCATAACGGTATCCCAAAACCCATGCCTGAGATTATACTACTCACCCACTGCTTGACCGCGTACCCGTTCATGCTCATCGGTTTGTCTTCGATGCCCTCGAATGGATCGAGCGAGGCGAACGCCCCCAACGCCGGGTTGTAGGTGCGGGCGCGGTTGTAAGGCAGGCCTGTGCTGTCAATCTGCTCGCCCGCATAGCCAAACGTCCCCATCCATATCCCGGCCTCGCCAAACGGCTGCCCATACGGATCGTACTGCTGCACCGCCTGGATCGCACCGAGTGGATCGATCTGGCTGTTCTGTCGATATGAACAGGCTGATGCAGCGTTATCTTGCGTCGGCCCTTTCCCCACTCCCCGCCTCGCCCCTATGGGAGAGGCGGTTGGGAGGTCAGGGGTCGAGTTCATAACAGCCTCTAGTTATACAAAAAACAAACCTGAAGTCGATCCTTATTTCCCGGCTGTTCTCACTCTTCAAAAGCATGGCGAGCTGCATTTTTGAAGCAGTGTTCAGCACGCAACAAAAACTGATAGACATGTATGTGCCTCAGTCTCAACTTAATTGAGATGATATGCTATTGCGAATTATTGCATCTATTGTATGATTTTTTAAACCGTAGGCGTGAACATTCGTTGGTATTTGATGAATATTCACTAAACAGATGCTTAATTAATCGCCAATGGCTTCAATCTCATATCTCTTGTGCATAGTAGCCAGTGCCTGATCTCGCTCAGGTCGGGCCGTACATCAATGCTGAGGTTAAGAGGTCGAGAGATAGTTTCGCTTAGCATTAATAAAGAAGGGGTAAATATGGAACGGAGTGACGTTTTTCTCTCCTATCGTCGGGCCAACGTTGAATTTGCTAAAAAAATCAATGAGGCGCTGAAAGCCACAAAACGTGAAGTCTGGGTCGATTGGGAGGACATTCCGCCCGGTGTTGCGGGGTTCACGACGGAGATTGAACGCGGCATTGAAGGGGCCGATACGATGATTTGCGTTCTCAGCCCTGAGTATATGCAATCTGAATACTGCCTGATGGAGCTTGCACATGGATTAAAGTTGAACAAGCGTATTGTGCCGATTGTCTACAATAAATTCGATGGCAATCCCCCGAACGGGATAGGGCACATCAACTGGGTGTATTTTTGTCCTCATGCCGGGCAGGAGAATCCTTTTCATGAAGCCTTTGCCAAGGTGATTGCTGCGATTGAGACCGATTTTGAGCATGTTCGCTCTCACACGCGCCTGCTGCTGCGTGCCAAAGAGTGGGATGCCAAGAAGCGTGCCAATGGCTTTCTGCTCAATGATGGTGAGGTGGACGAGGCGCAGCATTGGTTGGGCAAAGGCACAACGCTGCAACCTGCTCCTCTCCCCATGCACGTTGAATATATTGTAGCGAGTCACACGCTTCAGGCCAAACGCCAGCGCCAGGCCAGAACCACCCTGACAGCGGGCCTGGCGCTCTCGCTGGTGTTGCTGGTCGCCGCTGTCATCATGACCTTTTTTGCTGAAAAGAATCGCATCTACGCGGATGAATCGCGTCACACGGCTGAAATCAAAGAGGCACAGGCGCAAAGTCTGGCGCTGTCGGCGAATGCAAAGAATACGCTGAATCAGGGTAATAGCACCCTGGCTCTGGCTCTGGTTCGTATAGCTGTCACAGGCGTCGATAGTCCTTCTGCAGAGGTACGGCGCACGTTGGCGATGATGGTGTACGCGCCAGGAGCACGCTACCGCTTGCAGAACAGCAAAGGCTCTGTGATCGCTGTCGCCTTCCATCCCACTAAACCTCTGTTTCTCTCAGCAGATGCCACAGGCGACCTCATCCTCTACAATCGTGATACGGGGGTCATTGTGCATCAGGTTGATCTGGGACAGCGCATTACTGCCGCAGAGTTTAACCGCACGGGTGATATGATCGCGGTGGCACTGGTCGATAACACAATTCAACTCCTCGATACCGAATCCGGCAGCGTCAAGAGCACGCTGAAGGGGCACAGCGATTCCATTTCTGCCATTGCCTTTGACCCCTCCGGCACGTATCTGGCCTCTGGCAGTATTGACAGGACAGTGCGCCTCTGGAACCTGGCGACAGGCACGACGGAACGCACCTTTGAGCATCCTGGCGCTGTGCTGCGCGTGGTGTTCTCACCGGATGGAACCCGTCTGGCAACGAGCACGGCTGACGCAACTGTGGCGGATGATGCCAACGATATCATTGATCGCAAAGCACGCATCTGGACTGTCAAAACAGGTGACAAACTTCTGGAGATTACCCCTGGATCCGGCTTTGTCCGCGCCCTTGCTTACAGCCCGGATGGCAAGTCTCTGGCTCTGGGTATGCTGGATGTTGATGCACGCGGTACTCTTGTATTTTATGACATGACAAGCGGTGAAGAAATGCGCCGTATTTTTGCGCATAGCGACATCGTGACGAATCTGACCTTCAGCCCTGATGGAGCCTACGTCGCATCCACGAGCTGGGATGGCAGTGTGGTCGTCTGGGATGTCCAGCGCCAGCTTCTTGTCCAGCGTTTTATTGGCTTCTATGACCGTTTGCTAAGCCTCGATTACAGCCCGGATGGCAATTATCTGCTGATAGGATCGGGCAATGTTGGCAATAATGAGTTTGTTGAGAAGCAGAACGACACAAGCGTGTGGTTGTTCGATCTGCGCAACGGCGCTGAGATTCGTTCCTTCAAAAATCACAAGGATTGGGTCTGGTCGGCAGCGATCAGCGCCGATGGCCTGACGGCGGCCACCGGCAGCGGGCCGTTCAATGGTGAGGTGGAGGACAGCAGTATTCGCCTCTGGAACACCCAGACGGGCGAGGAAACGATGCGTCTGATCGGCCATACTCAGACGGTGGACAGTATTGCCTTTCATCCCGATGGCAAACGGTTGCTGTCAGGCGGCGATAATCAGATCATCCTATGGGATCTCGCAACGGGCAAGCAAATCCGCAGCTACGAGGGACATAAAGCAGATACCTACGTGTCGCGTGTGCAGTTCAACCGGGCAGGCACACAATTTGTCTCATCCGCATATGATGGAACGACGCGCCTGTGGGATACGGAAACAGGCGAAAACATCCGCACCTTTGTCGATGAATCCGTACCTACGACTGAGGTGCGTGATGTCTCATACAATCTGGATGAGACACAGATTGCGACTGCCTCATATGATGGCAATATCCGTCTGTGGGATGTGGCGACAGGCAAGCTGCTGCAAACATGGACAGGACATACAGCCTCTGTGAGCCAAGTTCGTTTCAGTCCGGATGGAAAATACCTGGCAAGCAGCTCCTCGGATGACACGATCCGCCTGTGGGATGTTTCTACGGGTAAGACCGTGCGCCAATTTTTGGGTCACGGTGGTGATGTCTTCGGCTTGGCTTTCAACGCTGCTGGAACCCTGCTGTTCTCATCATCGCAGGACAAGACCATCAGCATCTGGGATGTTGCCACAGGTATCGAACTCCACAGCTACATCGGGCATACAGGCGTGGTGACGGATGTGGTGCTGTCACCAGATGAAAAGACAATCCTGTCTGTCAGCCAGGACAAAACCGCCCGCATCTGGCGGGTTGATCCTGATATTCCATCCCTCATGGCCTATAGTGAGCAGAGCCGCTATATCCGCGATCTGACCTGCGACGAACGAAATTCGTACTCAGCGCCACTCTGTGCTGCGTCAACGGTGACGCCTCAATAAGGCGTGTTGTCGAGGCCAACAATCAATAGGCCGCGTTGGTTCAAATGAATTTTCGCAAAGGGGGGCACATCTCAATCAGGATGTGTCCTCACTGTGCAGCACACAAAACGTCTCCGCCCCGGCCTCGTTCGGAACGTTCCGTCGATCTTTTGCTTGACTTTGAGCATGTGCAGATCGCGTTCGGCTTGATTGTTATCAAAGGGAACGCGAACATCCGACAGAAAGGTCAGGGTTTGAATACTGTAATAACGCTTGTATGAGAGCGATTTTGCCCATTGGTCGCGTATTTTGCTTGTTTGAGCGTTGATAATTTGTGGTAAAGGTAACTGCTCAGGCAGGCATAAAGGGGCGACCCAGCAAGGCATCATACAAGGCGGCAAGGACACGCTGTCCCTGCTTGCGAGCAGTGGAGATATAACTGCGTAGCATACAAAACGTCTCGGCCCCGGCCCGCGTTCGGAACGTTCCGGCGATCTTTTGCTTGACTTTCAGCATCCGCAGATCGCGTTCAGCTTGATTGTTGTCAAAGGGAACGCGAAAATCCGACAGAAAGGCCAGGGTTTGCGCCTGATACTGCTGCAAGCGGTCGAGCATGTTTTTGGCCGGGGATTGGCGATGCTGGCGGTCGCAACAGGCGTGGCCGCTGTAGGCCTCTTAGCCATTGTCGGCGTCATCGCGGCAGCGGCAGCAGCAATTCAGGCGTTCAATGCGTGGTGGAATGATCCCGATCCGTGCAAGCAGTTAGAGGCCTTTATTGCGATCTTTGGCTTGCTCCTGGCTTTGTTCGGTCTTGTGAGTCTTGGCTTACAGTTTGGTGGCACTACTCCTCCCTCAACTCTTCAACCTGCCTATGCAGGAGCACTGCCATCTGGAGGAACGGGGTCTACAGCTGTCAGCAGTACAGCCGCTGTTACAAATAGTGCTGTCAATGCTGGCGTGCTTGAGTTGGGTCTGACAAATCCTCTCATATGGATGAGTACGAAAGACCCAAAAGATCAGCAACCGATCACTGTTACTGAAGATATGATCAGACAGAAGATGCAAGGAGCGCCCTTCAAAACGAGACAACAAGCAATCTCTTTACCAAAAGTCCAAAGGATCATACAAAACTTGGAAGCTGGTCAACGACCCAAAGCCTACTCTGAATATATTCAGGTAGATTTGGAAAAAAATGTGATTGTAGATGGCAACCATCGTTATGTAGCGAGCAGAATATTTGGTATCGAGTGGCCCACTAGTGGGTCACTTGCCATGGAGAGCGGCATAATCATCGGACATGCCGCCGCGTACAGGCGCCTGATCCACCGAGGCGATGAAGGGCGCGTTCCCGCTGGGCACGCCGCCGCTGCTGTCGCCTGCCACCCCAGACAAAGGGGGTGGGATCGGCATTCCAACCCTGCGCCGTCGCCTCTAACCACTCAATAATCGTCTCTACAGTGCGGGGATAGGCCCCGTCCAGTGCCCGGCGCTTAATAATGCGCTGGATCGACTCGGCCATGTTGAGCCAACTGCCGCCCAGCGGGGTATAAAGGATCAGAATGCCCTGCTGATAACACCAATTCACCCATTCGACTGACTTGTGTCCGGCCAGATTATCCATCACCAGTAACAATCGCAAGGGCGGTGGAGTGTCGCCCAGAGCGAACGGGCATGATAGGCCCTCCTGCCAGTTTTGCCACAGAGCACGCGTGTGCTCGGCCGTTTGGGGTGGGGGTGGCGGAAGGTTTGCCAGAATCGCGGTCAATTCCTCCTTTAACCAGCGGTGAAGAACGACATTCGGGCTGTGGGTCACGCCTTTCATGCGCACCTGTCCACTGACCGGATGAAATAAGGTCAGCAGTTTGGCCGTGCCATCGCGAAAATACTCATGCGGATGCCGCTGAGGATGACCGGCAGGACACCAGTGCGAGCCCGGATAAGGAACAGTTTGATAGGGACCGGCTTCATCTTCGCACCACAGTGCCAATCCCAGGATCTCGGCGATGCGGTAGGCCCGCTCAATTAGCTTTTTTTTGCCTCAGTTTCGGGATCGATGACAGGCACAACCCCGGCTTTGCGCTTGCGCTCGACCTGTCCGGTGTGACACCAGGTGCGATCTTTCTGCCAGGCATAGCCTGCTTCGTTTAAGACTGACCAAATGGTGTATGTGCTCACCGTCGGCAGTCCGTCCGTCGCACGACGCAGGGCTCGCTGCAACGTTGTCAAGCTCCAATTCGCTGTGCCATCACGTTCTCGATCGGGTTGACGACTCAACTCTTCAAGGATACGCGCTTTCGCCGGGTCGGTGTAACGCACTTGCGGCCCGCCCCCATGCCGCGGTACCACCGCCTCTAAGCCGACCTGATTGAAGCGGCTTACCAAATCTGAAACACGATCATTGTCTTTGCGGCCGACACTCTGGGCCGCCTGGGTGTAATCCAGCCCCGCCGCCACCGCCAGCAGCAAACGCGCCCGCGTGACATGACTGGCCGGCGCGCTTTGCGCCCGGCTGAGTTGGGTCAGGCTCTCATGTTCATCAGGCATCAGCGGACGAAGCGGATCTTTTTTGCGGCGGCTCATGGGCAACGGCTCCTGCGTTTCAACGAAAACATGGCACAATGGCCTGTAGTTTACTCTTATACTGCTCTCCATGGCAAGTGACCCACTAGTACACGATGGCGGAAGTTCAAAAGCATTTCCTTCAGTTTCTTTTAGCTGAAGTTCGCTATTTGATTTGCTTATCGACTTCCGCAAAGCTGTACTAGAGTGGCTAATAAATATATAACGATTTTTTGCAGCAACGGATATGTTGGTATGAATCGCGGATTGAGGCTGAGGAATAGAAACTGAGAGAGGGCTACCAAGTAAGCTTTGTATACTAAGAGGTAACTCTTTATATAAACTTGGAACGCTGCGCACGAAATTAGTCAACGAGGGGATATCCTTCGGGACATATTCACAAATTTGGCGAAAGTGGGCAGCAGCATCCGGATATCCAAGTTCTTCCAAAAAATGAAATGCAGCAGCCTTTCCATGAGATTTATAGTCTTCCTGACGAAAAATGAGCGCAGCAGAACCAATCTTATATAAAGTGCTTTTACGCTCTATGAGTTTGAGAGACAGATAGATTGATATAGCGCTGAAATTATCAATCTTCTCATCGAAGAAACGAACATGTTGTTGCGGGTGTTGATACTCTCGGTGTCCTATACGAAGTGCCGTGAGACCAGCATCCTGGAAACTCGGTACATACATTGTGTCATAACCAACAAGGCGCAACTGTTCACCGAATATAAGAATATTGTCATGTGATAAATCGCCATGCGCACAGGTAGCATGTTGCAAGGTATTCATCATTTCGAGGAATTGTTGACCTAAGCGTGCCACCCGAAATGAATTATTTAGATGTGTTTCTAGATATACATCAAGACGTTTTCCATCAATCCAGGGCATAATGGTAATTGGATAATACTTGCCACCAATTCGTATCCCCTGATGTTGATATTCTACATGACTAAAAAATTCGAGTGTTTCATTATTTTTCGTAACTACTCAGGCTGGTTTTTAGGCATCACTTCATCCTTTGTTAACTCTTGTGCTTGATTATCTGGTCAATAATTTAGGT
>DAOTUR010000379.1:0-4452 GCA_034436915.1 Anaerolineae bacterium | reverse complement strand
GGACATTTTATGCAAAAAGTCACAATGACACACACGATACTGTGTGACAGCCTCGCGGCACTCGCACCCTGTGAACTGCTCGGGATGGCTCTGCTGCGGCAGGGGCCTCCCGCCTTTTTTCCAGGCTCTGTGTCCCGTGAGCAGCTGCGCGACGCCACACTTGAGATCATCGCCTATACACAGCGCTGTCAGATCGCCGCACAGCGTCTCGAAAACCTCTCAGCTGTCCCGCTCAAAACCGTCATCATTGCGGAATTTGGCTTATGAGTACGCTTCAAGATATCTATGATGGTCTTGCACAAGCCCTCCAGTATGATCCGCTTTTGTGTCTTGCCAATGCGGTCTGCTGGCTTGATCCCTGCTGGCTCGAGGCCCAGGAGGACGAGATGACAGAGGATGACCATCTCATGACGGCTCTGCGTGTCTTACGGACAGCCTTTCCCGATGTCTATGTCCTTACGATTGAGGCGCTGCGACGCGGCACGTCTGACAGTGAGATCGATCATCTGATTTCGAGCGAGGTCACCAAGCGCGGCCTCCCGTTGGAGCATCTGGAATATCTCGGCTACGGTATTCCGATGCCTGCCTACGGCGCGGCGCTCGAAGATCCTGATTTCTATACCCATCATCCGGATGTGCGGCCAATCATCGAACTCTTTGGCATCGATATTGATGCGGATGAATACAGCGTCGATGTGCCTCACTGTGCCTATACCGCTGGACAGCTCATCGCTGAAAGCCTTGAGGACGATATTGATGTTGGCTACCGTCAGATCGGGCGGTTGATGGGCTGGTTATTTTCGTGTACGGAAAACTCCAGCATCGACTACAACGACGACGCGATGAGTGATTGTCAGCCGCTGTCTTGGGACAAGGACGACCTTGAGTTTGCGCTGGCGATCATTCAAGAGGCTGATGAGATCCTGGACGATACTCTCGCTGGACTAGCGCTACTGCACTCTGATCTGACTCTTCGCAAGGCGCTCCAAAAAAACATTCAACGCATCTACCGCATACTCACCAAATCACCCAAAAGGACATCTCACCATGACCACCCCCGCGTTCGACTGGTCTGGCCGTCGCTTGACGGCAGCCCTCCAGGAGCGACCGAGCTTATCGCTTGAGTTCTATTCCTATGGCATTTTGCTGCGGAAATTCAGCGGTGACACCATACAAGAATATCAGGTCGATCCACAGCATGTTGCGACCGCTCTGGCCGCGAAAATCACGTTTGACACAGGATTGATGACCGATGAAATATTGCTGGTTCGTCAGGAAGGTGTGAAAAAGACTGTCGTTGGTTATCGTGCGGCTCAGAAGACAGGACTGTATCTGGAAGGATCTGAGACCGCTCTCCGCGTGCCGCTCCCGGCAATGATCCTGATCCGCCAGTCTACCGAAGGCCAACAGCCTCAATACATGGTCTATGCCACAAAATCTCGTCCGAAGACCTTGAACGTTGCCCTGTTCCATGCACCACTGCCCAACGTCTTCACCAGCGGCAGTATCTGCTGGGGCAGTGTCCGACGTGTGGCTGAGACGGTCTTACAGGGATCGTCGCTCGAGAACGATTGGACAATGCTGCTCGGTTCGCCTTTTGGCGATCACGCCGTGAGTGGTAAATCCAAAGCCCACTCTCGGGACATCCGGCAAGCCCTCATTGCGCTGGAAGCCCGTAAAGCGCGTGTTTATCCCACCACTGACCTCATTCCCCTCAACAAAACATTAGCCCAAGTCCTGGGAGACAAATCATGATCACCTTCGATCCGAATATGCATCTGCGTGAGATTGTTGTCGTAGGTTTGGGAGGAACGGGCGCTCAGGTTTCTCGGAGTGTGGCACGCCTCATCTATGAAATGAAACGCTCAGGCCTCCACACCCCGCAGGTGCGCTTTATCGATCCCGATACCGTGGAGGAGAAAAATATCGGGCGACAGCTGTTCAGCTATGGCGACATTGGACACAATAAAGCCCAAGTGCTGGCCGCTCGCTTCAATGCGGCGCTGGGATTGGACATCTCTGCTGTCGATCAGCCTGTAAATGCCCAAAACCACTTTGAACGCTACAGCTCATCTCTTGTCATTGGGGCTGTGGATAACGAAGCTGCGCGGTGTGAACTCGCCAAGATTCAGGGTGCACTCTGGCTCGATTGTGGCAATTTCAAAAACGCGGGTCAGGTGGTTTTGGGGAACCTCGGGGACTGTGCAGCGATGCTGCGTCACATGAAAGAGAAAAGCGATACATATCGTTACCTGCCTCATGCCGGATTGCTGTTTCCCGCGCTGCTTGAGCCTGAAGTTGTCGAAATCCCAACGACAACACCTGTTTCATGTGCTGATCTGGTCGCGCTCGGCGAGCAGGCGCTGTTCGTGAATGATCTGATGGCGGCAGTGGCGGCCCAATATCTCTGGCGGCTTCTCTATCGGCAGCCCATCCACACCTTTGTCAGCTTCATTGATGGGGACAGTCTGAGCGTGCGCAGTGTGCCCATATGTCGGAAAGAACTGGCATGTTTTCTACTTTGCGAAGGTTAATTTACGGTTGCTGAGCGGGATCTAAAGGTTGGCACAACAATTTTTGATGTATATTGACCACATGTTAACAACAGATATGAAGGGTTAACTCAATGGCTGACCAGGAACAAATTACCGTAAGTATACGTAGCACGAAGTCGGGTTGGGATCATGTAATCAAGTTAATTCAGCGAGATAGTGATCCTGCGTGGTCGCAATTCAATGTATCGTTCATCAAGATTATTGAGGATATAGTTAAACGCTCAACAGGTACGCCGGTTAGTACCCCTCCCTCACAGGCCAAATCCGATTATGAGAAGGATGACAGTCCAGAATCCTATATTGGTGACGACGGCCAATATCATGATGAGGACTACTACAACGAAAACTACGGGAGCCATTCAAATTACATGAGCTTATCAGATGCAGCCAGTGATATGGGTTTCCCAGATGCAGAGTCATACCAAAACTGGCTTGATGATTAACTAACCTATATCGTCACAGCAGATGAGAACACCTTCTAATACGAAGGTGTTTTTAACGTTTAAGGATGATCTCATGCCTTGAAGCTATTGATATTCATGCGATGTGAGCTAACCACAGGTGAAAGGCATAATCTGACATCGCTCATGTCTTACATCAGCGCGGATGGAATGAGCGTCCTCAGCGTGCCAATATGCAAGGAGGAATTGCTACCCTATCTCTCGGCTTAAGATGCTCCTTTTAGGCGAATGTAGATTGACTCTCCACCACTCTTGCTCTTGCGTTTCTCCACTTCGATAAAGTCGGGAAAATCTTCAACGAGCGGCAAAAGTAATTTATGCCCATACGTGCGTGGATCGAAGCCAGGATCAAGCTGGCGTAGAAAACTCCCCGTTGTCCCTAAGTTGGCCCACCCATCATCCTGCACCGCTGAGTCAAAGGCATTTCGGAACAGCTTTTCTAAGCTCGCAGAACCAGTAGCATGTTCGATGCTCGTTTGGACCATAACCTCAGTAGGGCTAGTAGCCACAGGTTCCTCAGTTTTCACGACTCCGTCCGGTATTGACCGGAGGTTTTCTGTGTAAACAAACACATCACATGCATTGACAAATGCCCGTGGGGTTGTAGTTCGTCCAATACCCATGACAAAGAGGTTCTTTTCACGAACACGAGTCGCCAGAGGTGTGTAATCGCTGTCACTGGAAACGATACAAATACCATCAACTCCAGCGGTGTTTATGAAATCCATGGCATCGATGATGAGGGCAATGTCTGTTGCATTTTTGCCAGAAGTGTAACTAAATTGCTGCTCCGGCTTCAGGGCATAAGTGTGTAGCACATCCTTCCAAGACTTAAGCTGTGGTGAACTCCAATCCCCATATACTCGGCGAATTTTCATAACACCATACTTGCTCACCTCGGCAAGCATCTGTGGTAGCAATGCCGCCTGTGCGTTGTCCCCATCAATCATCAGCATGAGCCGCCGATTTGTTTCCATTCAATCATCCTTAGTGAGGAAGGTTATGATTCTATGCTAACACCAATTGCGAATATCCATCACTCTAGACTACCCAAACTTGGCGCAGTCGGGCGTATTGTTGGGCTGCCCATAATCAATCCCCGTCGCAAGTGCATCGTGATTGCCTATCCATTATGCGACAACATGCGTCCTTACAGCCTCGGTATTCATACTTGCTGGGTACGCTTTTTGGATAATGGCGATACTCATCGTTTTAGTGGCATCTGGTTTCAGGAGGTGTGATCCTATGTCATATCAGCTTCCTCTCTTTCCAATGGATGAACCACTTAAGAACCTATCCGTAAACCTGTTTGACATGCATGAATGTGTCTTGATCGTCAAGGGCACAGCACGCTGTGCCCCTACAAATTCTGATGAATATATCTCGTAGAGGCGCAGCGTGCTGCGCCCAAAAATAGGTTTACGGATAGATACTAA
>DAOTUR010000378.1:0-6103 GCA_034436915.1 Anaerolineae bacterium | reverse complement strand
ACTCAAATCGCTCCCTCCCTTCGGGGAAACCACTCTGACGGCTATACCCACCAGAAAGGACAAGGCGCTATCCCTCCCCATGCCTAAAGGCAGGGGTATCCCGCGCCGATTCGATGACGAAGACGCAAACCATTCCCGTTCTTAAACAACGGTATCGGGAAGAAGTGCTGCCTGCGTTGATGCAGGAATTTCAGTACAAAAACGTGATGCAGGTACCGACGGTTCAAAAGATCGTCGTCAACATCGGCGCAGGCGAGGCGATTGATAATAACAAAGCCCTCGATTTCGCTGTTGAAACCCTCAAAACGATCACTGGGCAGCAGCCGATTATTACCAAAGCGCGCAAATCCATCGCCGGCTTCAAGCTGCGTGAAGGCAAAGCCATCGGTGTCAAGGTGACACTGCGTGGGGAAAAAATGTGGGCGCTCTTGGATCGTTTAGTTAACGTGGCGCTGCCGCGTATTCGTGATTTTCGCGGTGTGCCGGCCAAGCTCGATGGGCGTGGCAATTACACCATCGGCCTCCGCGAACAGCTCATCTTCCCGGAAATCCCCTTCGATTCCATCGACAAGGTACGTGGCATGGAAATGACCATCGTCACCACTGCCAGCACGGACGATGAAGGCCGCCGCTTACTCAAGCTGCTTGGGATGCCCTTCCAGGAATAATCATTAGAGACTGAGAGAAATACAACATGGCAAAAACCTGTATGCCGTACCGCGAACAGCGCCGCAAGTATGAAGTGCGCGTCCGGAATCGCTGCCAAAAGTGTGGTCGTCCCCGTGCGTTCATTCGCCGTTTTGGGATGTGCCGTATCTGCTTCCGTGAGTTAGCGCTTAAGGGTTTCCTCCCTGGCGTTGTTAAGTCGAGCTGGTAAGAGGGGGCAACAATGGCTTTTACCAACGACCCGATCGGGGATATGCTCACCCGTATTCGTAACGCCCTCATGGCGCGTAAACGCAATACGCTCGTTCCCCGTTCCACGATTAAAATTGAGATCGCCCGCATCCTCAAGGATGAGGGCTATATTGAAGATTATACAGTGGGTGAAGAATCACCCATTCCTATGATCACCATCACGCTCAAATATTACGGTGCGCGGCGTGAACGTCGCTCGGTCATCACGGCGATTCAGCGCGTGAGCAAGCCGGGCCGCCGCGTCTACCGCAAGCGCGGCGAGCTGCCGATTGTCCTCAGCGGGACGGGCATTGCGATTATCACCACCCCTCGTGGCGTGATGACGGCGCAAAAGGCTCGTCTCGAGGGCGTGGGCGGCGAAGTGCTGTGCTACGTGTGGTAGGAGAAGCGAATCATGTCGCGTATCGGTAAACAACCCATCGCCCTGCCCGCAAAAGTTGATGTGCAGCTTGGTGATCACAATCAGATTCGTGTTAAAGGCCCCAAAGGGGAACTGACACGCACGCTCCACCCCGCGATGACGCTCAAGAATGAAAACGGCGTCGTCACCATCCAGCGGCCCGATGATGAGCGCGAAAATCGTGCGCTTCATGGCCTGACACGGGCGCTCGTCGCCAATATGGTGAAAGGTGTGTCGCAGGGTTTCCGCCGCACACTCCTCATCGAAGGCGTCGGCTATCGTGCTGAAGTCAAGGGCAAAGACCTGGTGTTGAAACTGGGTTTCTCGCACGATGTTGTCGTGCCGCCCCCTGAAGGCATTACCTTCGTAGTTCCGCCGGAATCCCGTGGGACGACGATCCACATCGATGGCGCGAATAACGAAGTGGTCGGCCAGTTGGCGGCTAACGTGCGCGCCTGGCGTCCCCCGGAACCCTACCTGGGCAAAGGGATTCGCTATGAGGGTGAGATCATTCGTCGCAAAGCGGGTAAAGCCGGAAAGAAATAAGAGGGATCAGGGATGGCAGAGAAAACAGGCAAAAACAAACTTGCGGCGCACGCTCGGCGTGAACGCCGCACACGCGCCAAAATTCATGGCACGTCAGTACGTCCTCGGCTGTCGATTTTTCGCAGCCTGACCAACATTTTCGCCCAGGTGATTGATGATGAGCAGGGCCTGACGCTTGCGTCGGCCTCCACCATCGACAAGGAGCTGGCAGGCCAGCTCACGGGCAAAAACAAGACGGAAGCAGCCAAGTTGGTCGGCGCATTGGTCGGGCAGCGGGCAGCCGCCGCAGGCATCGACGCAGTGGTGTTTGATCGCGGCGGTTTCCGTTATCAGGGGCGCGTGGCGGCCCTGGCCGATGGTGCCCGCGAATCCGGACTGAAGTTCTAAGAGGATAGGGACATATGGCAGACAATAAAGGCGAAAGAAAACAGCGCCGCGAGAAACAACCGCGCCGCGATGATGACCGCGAAGAACTCGAAGAACGTGTGGTCGATATTCGCCGTGTCGCAAAAGTCATTAAAGGTGGCCGCCGTTTCGCCTTCCGCACCGTTGTGGTCGTGGGCGATGGCAAGGGCCGCGTGGGAATTGGCATCGGCAAAGCCCGTGCCGTTCCCGACAGCATCCGCAAGGCGAATGAAAAAGCGCGTTCACAGTTGAACAAGATGTCGCTGGTCGAGAGCACCATCCCGTATCAGATCACAGGCGAGTACGGCGGGGCGCGAGTCTTCCTCAAGCCTGCGGCTCCTGGTACGGGGATTGTCGCGGGCGGCGGTGTGCGTGCCGTCCTGGAAGTGGTGGGCGTGAAAAATATCCTCACCAAGAGCCAGGGCAGCCCGAACCTGCTGAACGTGGCAATGGCAACATTGGAAGCGCTTGGCCGTCTGCACAGCCCGGAACAACTGGCCGCCATGCGTGGCAAGGATATTCAGCAGGTTCGTCCTGTGTGGATGCGCCGCGCTAAGGGAGCGCAGTAATGTCGATTGATAAAAAAGACATCAAGAATCTCAAGAATGGCGCGAAGGTCATGCTCACGCTGACCAAGAGTTCCATCAGCTACAGCGACCAGCAGATTGCCACCGTCAAGGCGTTGGGCCTGCGTCGTATGCACGCCAGCCGCGTATTGACAGTCGGTGACAGCCTGCGTGGAATGATCGATTCGGTGGGTCATCTGGTGACAGTTGATCTCGTCGAAGAACATGCAGGAGAATAACCATGCGTCTCGATGATTTAAAGCCGAGTCCAGGGTCGCGCCGCCGTCGTATCCGTGTGGGTCGTGGTATCTCAGCGGGTCGCGGTAAATACGCGGGTCGTGGTATCAAGGGCCAGGGTGCTCGTGCTGGCGGCAAGAAACGTCATTACTTTGAAGGCGGTCAGCTCCCTCTGGTGCGTCGTCTGCCCTTCAAGCGCGGTTTCACGAACATCTTCCGTGTGGAGTACCAGGAAGTGAACGTGGACATGATCAATGATCGCTTTGAAGCGGGCGCTGATGTGACGCCGGCAGCGCTGGTGGCGAAGGGCCTCATCCGTGATGAGTTCCAGCCGATTGCGCTGTTGGGTCGCGGCACACTCACCAAGTCTGTGACCGTCCAGGCTCATCGCATCTCCAAGAGTGCCGAAGAGAAGGTCACACAGGCGGGCGGCACAGTTCAGAAACTGGAACTGCTGCTGACAGGTGCTGCGGCCACCGTCAAGAAGCCTCGTAAAGAAGACATCGCTGCGTTACGTCAGCAGCAAAAATAGACAGCGTAAACGGGCAATCGGGCGCACCGATTGTCCGTTTTTGTTGGCGGTGCAGCAGATGTCTGAAATGGGTTTTGCCTCTGATGGGCGCGGTGTCGTGAGAGGCGTTCCGAATATTCGGGAGAACCACACCACACTCAAGTGTTCAAAATTTCAGATAATCTTCTAATACCTCTCCAAAAACGGACAATGACAAGCCCCGTCCCCACACGCTACAATACGCGCATCATGACCATTGAAGGAAAATCTCCATGATTCAGGCTCTACGTACCGCCGCGCTCCGGCTGCCGGAACTGCGGAATAAAATCCTCATCACAGTTTTGATTCTTTTGATTTATCAGTTTGGCACACACGTTCCCGTCCTCGGCGTGAACAAGGTGGCGCTCGAAGCCGTATTGAACAATCAATCGGCAGGTGGCTTCCTGAATGTGTTGAATCTGCTGTCGGGCGGCGCGGTGAAGAATTTCAGCGTGCTCGCAAACGGTGTCTATCCCTACATCACGGCCTCGATCATCTTTAATCTGCTTACGCCGATCATTCCGTCACTGGAAGCGATGCAGCGTGAACCGGGCGGCCAGGAAAAAATCCAGCGCTACACCTATTTCCTGGCGATCCCGATGGCTGTGCTGCAATCATTGGCACAGGTCGGTATCTTCACGGCGCTGGCGAACGGCCAGCAGATCATTCCGGGCTTTGGCTCTGATGTCCTGCTCACGGCCTCCGTCATCATCACGATGACCGCAGGCACGATGTTCGCCGTATGGCTGGGCGAACTCATCACCGAGCAGGGCGTGGGCAACGGTACATCGCTGATCATCTTCTCCGGCATCGTGGCGACTGCGCCGACCAACCTGCTGAATCTGCTGACGGGCAATCCTGATCGCGCCGTGTACAACATTGTGTTGTTCGTGCTGATCGTGGTCTTGAGCGTGGTGGCAATCATCTACATTCAGGAAGGCGTGCGCCGCATCCCGGTGCAATATGGCCGCCGCGTGCGTGGCAACAAGCAGTACCAGATGGGGCGAGACTCGCACATTCCGATGAAGGTCAATCCGGTGGGCATGATCCCGCTGATCTTCTCGCAGTCGATCATCACCTTCCCGGCGCTGATCATCGGCCTGTTCCAGCCTGCGACGGGGACGTTCCTGTGGCAGATTCAGAACACGCTCGGCAATCATCAGGGCGCTCTCTACTGGATCATCTTCTTCCTGATGACGGTGGGCTTCACCTTCTTCTATGCGGATGTGATGGTCGGGAATTATAAGCTGGCCGAAACGTTGCAGCGGAACGGCGGTTTTATCCCTGGCATTCGCCCCGGTAAGCGGACGGATGATTACATCCTGACCGTGACGCGGCGTATCACCATCGTCGGGGCGCTGTTCCTGGGCATCATCGCGGTTGTGCCGGGCATTGTCGATCTCGTTAACAGCGTTGTCTTCCCGCTGGAAGCCACCGCCACCACCAGCAACAATCCCGCGCTGGTGTTGTCCGGCTCCGGATTGATCATCGTGGTGGGTGTCGTGATCGAGACCATGCGCCAGTTAGAAGCCCAGTTGGTCATGCGGAATTACGAAGGCTTCATGAACTAAGATCATCAGCTAAAGAAACAACAGGGTGGGGCGCAGTGTTCTGCGTCCCGCTGTGTCTATGTCTTATTTGCGGATTTATCTGTCTCATAGGAAAAATTTAAAATGGGCCTCTATGTCATGCTCCTGGGTGTGCAGGGTGCAGGAAAAGGCGAACAAGCCAAATTTATCGAGCAGCAGTACGGTATCCCTCAAGTCTCGACGGGCGATCTTATGCGGGCCATGAAAACACGCACTGATCCGCTGGCGGTGCGTGTGCAGGAGACGATGGCCGCAGGCAAACTCGTCGATGATGATACGACCAATGAGATTCTTGTTGAGCGCCTGAGCAAGCCGGACGCGCAGAACGGCGTGATCCTGGATGGCTATCCGCGCAACACGGCCCAGGCCGATTTTCTTGAAACGCATCTGGCGCAAAAAGGCGAACACCTGAGCGCTGTCCTCTTCTTAGAACTTGATCTGTATACCGCGTTTAAACGGGCCTTTGGCCGCGTCAAGACAAAGCCAAGTGCCGACAAAGGCGAAGAGGTATACAACATTTACACGACGCCTGATGCTCTCGATGTCAGCGTTGAAAAAGACCCTGGCGCACTCTATCCGCCGCGTATTGTTGCGAAGCTCAAGACCACAGGCGAAGAGCTTGTGCGGCGGGCCGATGATGCCAATGCGGGGAGCGTGATCGAGCGTATTGAGACGTTTCTTGAGACGACCATGCCGTTGATCGCCCATTATCGCGCCAAAGGGCTGCTCAAAACCGTTGATGCTCACAAGTCAATCGAGGCGGTGAGCGCGGATATTGCGGCGATTCTAGATCAGGCGAAGGCGGCGCAAAGATAGGCGCGTTTTTGTAGGGACATGACATGTCATGTCCAACCGATGGACATGGCCTGCTGGACATGGCGTGCTGGACATG
>DAOTUR010000377.1:0-3317 GCA_034436915.1 Anaerolineae bacterium | reverse complement strand
CGGAACTGGTGAGGCATCCCGAAGTGCCTATCTATTCGTCTCTAACGGAGCCTTCTCAGGCCAAGTCTGGTAAGCATTGGGGCTAAAAGCCCCTCCCTTTAGGGATGGGGATGCTTACGAGTGGCGATTTAACTTTGCGTTGGAAAAGCGATCAGTCTCAGTCATAATCAGATGCATTATATGTCCTATCAGTGATAGAGACGCCTATGAAATTCTTTGTGAGCTATTCGCGCAGTGTGCAAGACCCCGTGCGTCAGATCATCGCCTCTCTGCGCGATGATGGTGACGAGGTGTGGTGGGATCAGGATTTGCGGGCGGGGCAGGATTGGTGGGCCACCATCCTCAGCACGATTGAATCGTGCGAGGTCTGCCTGTTCATGATATCGGAGAAGGCTGTGCAGTCGCCGTACTGCATGGAAGAGCTGCGCTATGCATTGGCCCGCAATCGGTTGGTGCTGCCGTATGTGATGGACGCGATCAGCTACACGATTCCGTCGGAAATTATGAGAGGCCGCATCCAGTACGAAGCCTACAGCGGCAAACCTGATCAGCTTAAATATCGCATTCGCACCACCTGTCAGAAGATCGATTGGGCGCAGTACAAAGACCTGTTTGCGGTGCGCCCGCCGGAACCGAATACCGGATCAAGCAATCTGGTAGATCGGCTGGCGAAGGCGGTTGCGCTGGCCCAGGAGGGCGTGTTTGAGGCGGCGGTGGAAGGTTTCGCCGAGGTCGCCCATAACGATTACGCGGCCTTTGGCAATTTTTGTCATACCTGGATTGAGAAGATCAACCGCTATAAAGAGATCGTCAGCCTGTCCACCTATGCGGCGATGAAACCGCTGGCCCGCCCCAAGTGGGAGGCGTTCCTCACGCAGTATGCGGGCGACGATACATTTGATCCGTTGGGCGTGCAGGAGAAGCTTGGGATTACCATCCCGCCGCCGCTTGTCACGTCGCCCAGCGCCGAGGAGGAGCAGCGCGTCGCGGCCCTCATTGACGAGGTGCGTAAGGCCCATGCCGAGGGCCTGCCGTTTGGGGCTGATCCTGCGCTTTATGCGCTGGCAGAGATGAGCGAGGCGGCGGTGATGCCCGTCATTGCGCTGTTGCAGGATCAAAATCCCCAGATGCGAACGTCAGCGGTGAATGTACTGGCGAATATTGGCGATGAACGGGCGATTGAACCCCTCATCGCGGCTTTGCAGGACAGCGATTGGGATGTGCGCTGGGCGGCGTGCCATAGGCTGCCCGAATTTGAGGATATACGGGCGGTTGAGCCGTTGATCGAGCGATTGAAAGATTCTCAGGCGGAGGTGCGTGAGTTGGCGGTGCAAGCGCTGGTCGTGTTTGAAGATGCACGCGCTGTCGAGCCAATCATCGCTGTCTTGAAGGATGAGAATCAGAAGGTGAGAGTGGCGGCGGTGCGGGCGTTGGGCGAATTGGGGGATAAGCAGGCGATTGATGCATTGACATTGGCGCTTGAGGATGACGACAAGATTGTGCGCGAAGCCGCGCAAAAGGCTTTCGCCCAGATTCGCCGCAAGTAATGTAGGGACACGGCACGCCGTGTCCCACGTTTGGACATGACATGTTATGTCCAAACACGCCACGATCTGTTAGAAGCCGTTTGATAATGCCATTCGTTACAAAAAAATGTATTTTGGCGTAGGGACAGGGCCTGCCCTGTCCATTTTCACGCGATGAACGGACAGGGTAGGCCCTGTCCCTACACGAATCATGCATAACATTTTGCATTATCAAACGGCTTCTTATAGATGGGTGAATCATACCCCTATTGATTCACCACCAGCGGCGTGAGCACACTCCACGCCCCCCACACAAGGCCGATTTTGGCCCGCACACGATAATAATATGCGCCTGCGCCCAGGGGCGGCGTGATCGTCACGGACGAGTCGACGCCCGCAACCAACGCATTGTCATAGACGATTTTGGTGAAGAGCTTGTCGCTGGCAATCTGCACCTGATAGCCGACAGCGGCCTTGAGCGGCATCCACGTCAGCGTGGGCGTGCTCGTCATGGGGTTGGGGCGCGGCGCAGACCCGACAGCCGATTCCATCGTGAAGGAGGCCGACGCTGACCATGCCGACACATTGCCGAGCACATCGCGGGAGCGCACACGCCACGAATACACGCCCACCGCCAGCGGACGATTCACCACCCACGAGGGCGCTGTCACGCGCACAGGTGTCTGATTCGGCGGATCGCTCAAGCCCAGATCGATATCATACGAGGCGGCCCCTGTCACGGCCTGCCATGTCAGCGTTGGCGTCAAAATCCTGAGCGGCGGGCTGGCTGCGGGCAGCAGCGGCGTTGGCACATCGGGCGGCGTGTTATCGATCACGAGAGATTTTGGCGCAGACCAGGGGCCGTAGAGCACGCCCCCCAAGGGTGAATTTTTTACGGCGCGGGCATGAATGTAATACGTGCCATCGGCCAGGGCGGAGGTGGTGTGGACGAGCGTAGCGGGCATTAGTGAGGCCGAGTACATCACCGGAATATCAAACGTGATCGCGGTGGCGATCTCAAGTTCGTAGCTCTCGCCCTGCGGCACAGTCCCCACCACGATAGTGGGCGTGTTGTCCGTCGTCGGCGAGGCGGGCAGCGTCACCAGCGGGGCGGCTGTCGGCGGGTTGTTGGTGGGCAGGATGCACTCTGGGCTGGTCGTGATGACCAGCGTCGGCTTGTAGCTCAACACAAAGCTGCTGAAGACGATGTTGAGCGCCGTGTCGCTGGTCGGAACTTCGATGTTGAGGCGCAGATTGGCCGTATCCGTCGGCAGCTTGCCTTTGATCGTATACATGCCAAAGCCCGTCTGGTTGGGCGGCAGATCAAAGGTACAGGTGATGAGATTGGGCGCACTCCAATTGAGATTGCTGTTGTCAATCAGCGTGACCTTGATCGTTCGCAGCGTGGGATTGGGATTCTTAACGTTGAAATTGAGTTCAATCGGGCTGTTGGCTGCCAGACGCCGCGCCGTGTTCTGATACACGGCGGCAGGGGTAGCGGACTTACTCACGAAGGTGGCATCTCCGGGGGCCACGCTCCACACAAGGTCAGAAGGGGCATTCCAGCCCTGTGCTCCCAGAGCGAAGTTATTGTTGTACAGCAGTTCCGTATCGGCGAGGGCCTGGGGATAGCGGCATTTGAAGGCCGTGATGCCCGTCTTGCTCGTCACGCGCACATTGTCCATCGTCACATCCGGCAGGCCATCGGCTTGCAACAGCCCGATCTCAAAGCGGCCATTGGGCCATTCGCCCGTGAGCAGTTCCATCGCATAGGTTCGCATAGGAGCCTGC
>DAOTUR010000376.1:0-14242 GCA_034436915.1 Anaerolineae bacterium | reverse complement strand
CGCTCAAACAAAATGCTTCGCTGGAAAAATCGCCGACCCAGACCGTCACGACGCAAACGAACCATCTGTTTGCCTCGCTGTGGGCCTATATCAAACTGGAATGGTTGCGTAAAGCCACCAATCTCAACCATTTTGCGCTCAAATCCAAACTTTATGTGACAGCGCTGCATTCAGCGTTTGTAGCCTTGCGTCAGTTGCAGCCTATTCGCTTGCCTGCGTAAGGTGAGTTATTTAAGCCAAGAAACGAACGTTCTTGCCCTGTTTTGCACCCCTCTACCCTTGTGGGAGAGGGGCCGGGGGAAGGGCTGACGACCAAACAGTAAGTGCATAACACGCTCTAAAGAAACACCCGCTGCTCACGCTCGGCGGATTCGTGGGCTTTATACACCAGTTGCAGAGTTTTCAGGTTGTCGCGGCCTGTGGTCTCGGCAGGCACAAGCCCCGCCAGCGCCTGCGCCAGATGTGTCTGACAGGTCACAATGCTGGTGTGGATCACGTCGTACTGCGGATTGGCCCACGCATAATGCTGCGGCACGACACGCTGTGCCTGTGTGCCGTGCCGCGATGTTTCACGAATCCAGAAATCAGGCCCCAGTTCTAAAAAGCCCTGATTGCCTTCAATCTCCACGTAGGTTTCGGGGAAGCGGTCATGCTCACGCGGTGAGGCATAGCTCATCTCCACAATCACCGTCACCCCGCTCACCATCCTGAGCATGACCGTCGCCACATCCTCGCCGCGAATATCCTGATGAATCGTCTGGATATGGCAGTCCAGCGAGGCGGCTTCGCCAAACAAATAGCGGGCGACATCGAGGATGTGCGTTCCCATATCCGCGATGATGAACTGCGGGAGCGTCTTCAAAAAAGGCTGATTGTCAAAGACGGGAAAGCTGTTGCGATAATCGATGCGGGCGCAGAAAGGCGTGCCAATCGCCCCTGTATTGAGGTGGGCTTTCAGGCGGCGCAGCGGGTCTTGCCAGCGCCAATTCTCGTTGACCAGCAGCATGACACCTTTTTGCTCGCAGTAGGCCACCAACTCCGCCGCCTCGTCCAGCGAGGGCGCAAGTGGCTTCTGGCAGACGACATGAATGCCGCGATCCGCCGCCATCTTTGCCAGCGGCACATGCGTCTCCACCGGGGTGCAAAGATCGACAAAATCAAGCGTTTCCTGGGCAAAAAGCGTGTCGGCGCTGGTATAGCTGTGAGCGTCATCACACAAACGGGCCAATGCCTGCGCCTTCTCAAGCGTGGGGTCGCACACCGCCACACAGTCCACCTGTCCACTTTCGAGCCAGCCGGGGAGCTGATAATTTGACCAGAAGCCCGCGCCAAACAGGGCAAAGCGCAAACGTGCCATCCGCATCACTCCGTGATCAGGGTTCGTAAATACTGCACGCTCTCACGCAGCCACGCCTGCTCAGTGGCGATGGTCTGCTCCATATCATTCGTGGGAGCCAACCAGCACTCAATAATGGCGTTGAAAGACCGCCCATGCTGCGCCAACGAGCGCATCACCCAGGGAATATCCAGCATCCCCTGGCCCGACGGAGCGCCCGTAATCAGGAAGCCCATGTTGTGATCGGCCCGCTTGACGACAAATTCTTTCACATGCAGGCACACGGTATAGCGTCCCAGCGCCTCAATGACGACCTGCGGCCCTTCCAGTGACCCGAAGGAGTTGACCGTATCCAGACAGATGCCCACATGCGGATGATTGATCTCCCGCATGATCGCCGCCAGCGTTTCGACGGGCAAGCGATCATGATTTTCAATCGCCAGCGTCACCCCGTCGCGTTCCAGGCGCGGCAGATGCTGGCGGATGCGCTCGATAATCTGCGGCGGCGTGGGCTGATCGTCTGATGTATCGACCACCACGCGCAACAGCCTCGCATCAAACATCTGCGCCAGATCAAGATAGCGCTCGACAGCGGGCGCTTGCAGGCCGCGCATCCCCAGTTCAAATGCGATGTGGCGCTCGTGGGCGTGCTGGCGCAGGGCGTTCAGCTCTTCGTCACTGAGAGCGTGGAGCGGCAGATTGTCGCCAAACTGCACCAGCGAGAGGCCCAATTCGTGCGCCCTGTCGATGATATCAAGCGCATTCAGCGGCTGTTGGGGCGCTGGATAGCCCGGCACACCAATCGACCAGCCGAGTGCGAATGTGCTCAGGCCCAAGCGGGTTGAAGCAGCCATGCTATTTCAAGCTGTCGGTGATTTCGGCCACACTCTTTTGCAGCGCCGCGATGTTCATAATATTGTCTTTCCAATCGGGCAGGAAAATCTTGTCGTAGGCGTTTTTGATCGCCAGCTTTGCCCCATCGCTGAAGGGGAAGCCCGCAAAGCCAAAGATAATCGCCAGTTCGATGCGAATATGGCCGAAGAAAAATTCACGGGCCGCCTCTTCCGGCACGCCCATCTTCTCAACGGCAATATCCATCGCCTCTTTCATCGCCGTCACCAGCGTCGCGCTGAAGGTCTCGACCAGCGCAGGCTCAAGGATCGCCATCTGCTCAACGGTGATGCGATACGAATTCATGACCGGGGCATACATGGCGCGGGCAATCGCATTGCCTTTTTCATAGGCCTCATCCGGCCCCGAATGCAGCGCATTGACGATATGCTGCTTGGCATGGACGCCGCCAAACCAGTCGGTGCGGGCTTCCTCCGGCACTTCGTCATTGAACAGGGGCGGATGACACGGGTGCGACACAAAATAGATCAGGTCATTGCGGATGGGCAGTACCTCCGAATAGGCCGCCGCTGGATCAAGCCCAATCACCATCGTCCCCGGCTTGAGCGTGGGGATGAGCGATTCGGCAATGCGCCCAATCAGCTTATCGGGCAGCGCCAGGATGACCACATCGGCCAGGGCAATCGCCTCGTCCTGCGGCGTGGGCGTCAGACCGCGCTTCGCCAGATTTTCAATTCCGCCAGGGCTGACTTCGACATAGGAGAGGATGTATTCCGGCAAATCCTTCATATTATCGGTGATGCGGGAACCCATTTTGCCGCCGGCTCCCATGAGTGCAATGTGCGTCATCGTGCGTGTATCCTTTTGAAGGGCCAATAAGAGTGAGCTAAGGTTTGGGTCTGGTCGTCTCAAGCGGGCGGATGAATCGTCGTTTGAGGCGTTCGAGATTTGCGCTCCGCAGGCTGTCGAAGAAGACTGCGATGAAGATGATAACGGCGCTGACCATCGGTTGGAGATACAGATTGACATTGTTGAAGACCAACCCGGCAGACACCATCTGTGTGAGCAGAGCGCCGATGACGGCCCCCGCCACTGTGCTAATGCCACCAAACAAGCTCGTGCCGCCCAGGACGGACGCCGCAATCGCGTCAAATTCGCGGCCCTCGGCGAACGAGCGATCAAACCGCGAAAGTTGGGAAATCAGGATGAACCCGGCCAGTCCCGCGCAAAACCCGCTGAACATATACACGAAGGTGATGATGCGCGTCGTGTTGATGCCTGCTTTTTTGGCCGCTTCGGGATCATTGCCAACGGTGTAAATCTGGCGACTAAGCGGCGTGCGCGTTAGGATGATGTAGGCGACCAGCGCCACCACCATGAAGACGATCACGGGCATCGGCAGCCCCAGGATGGGCGTCTGACCAAACTGCGTCATCTCAATCGGGAAATCCAACTGCTTGCTCTCGGTGAGCGCCGTCCCCAGCCCACGCCCGATCACCAGCGCCGCCCTTTATGCCCCGCGACCTAGAATTCGGTCTCCAAATCCTAGAAGCCAAAGCAGATGGTCTCTTGCTGCGCTGCGGCGATGCTCGACAGCATCCCCAGGCTCAACACCGTGAGTCCCAGAAGTCCAAAAAATCTCTTGTGCATAGAAAACTCCTAAAATGTTGGAAAAAATGATTGACATTGAGTGCTGCCTGTAACGCTCTGTGTGCTGTTCCTCTTGTATGATCGGACACATTCACCGCTGAACGGTGATCAGACACCTTGCAGATACGATGGTGAGAACTGACAAAAATTGTACATTGTATACAATCCACAGAAAAAAAGAGAACGGCCTGCGGTGTTACAACGTGTGCGCCGTGTGGCACACGACCTGCCTCATTGCGCTAGTACACGTTGGCGGAAGTTCACAAGCATTTCGTTCAGTTTCTTTTAGCTAAAGTTCGCTATTTGAATTGCTTATCTACTTCCGCAAAGCTGTACTAGGCATCGCTCGATAGTTGGGCGACGGCCTGCTTGCACTCTTCGGCCACGCGCCGATTGACGCGGGCATTGACGCCGCGCAGCGCCTCAAGATCGCGCTGACGATACGCCTCCACAATCGACCAGTGATCGCGGATCGCCAGATATTCATCATAATTGGGGATGATCTCGGCCCGCAGATACAACACCGCCGCAATTTGCGCGACGATCTGCCGCCAATTGCGCTTGAGCAGCACATGCTCGGCCCGTTCGATCAGATACTCATGAAACTTCATATCAATCGAGCGCACTTCTTTGAAATTGGCCGCAACAATCGCCTGCTGCTGCTGTTGGATCGAGGATTCCAGAATAGTGTAGTCATCCGCGCTCAGGGATTGTATACTGCGTTCACCCGCGAAATTTTCCAGCGTGATTCGCATGGTGAAGATGTCTTCCACATCCTGCACGGTAAAATTACGCACGAAGCTGCCGCGATGAGGGTAGGAGATGATCAAGCCATCACGTTCGAGAAGGATCAGTGCTTCACGGACGGGCGTCCGACTCACGCCCAACTGCGCTGTGAGCACGTTTTCTACGATATGGTCGTTGGGGCGCAGGCGGCCTTCAATGATCGCCGTGCGGATCTGTTCGACCACAAGCTCGCGCAAATTTACCGATTGGATGGTTTCAAAAGACATCGCAAAAAAACAATTCGCTGGGAAAATCTATCTGCAAATAAAATTTGCTGGTGACTTGAAAAAATTGTATACAGTATATTGTATACTGTCAAGCGATTTGTCTCAGCGATTTTATTCTTGGTTGTTTTAGCCCGTTACCTAGAGTTAAAAACTCCTGTCTCCCGTGTTGCGGGGTTGAAAACCCCGCCGAAAGAGGCAGGACTTTAGGCTCTTTACCAAATTAAATCGGCAATGTCTGGGTGGTTGTAGGGGCATGGCGTGCCATGCCCAAAATGGCAAGGGTTTTTAACCCTGACGACCCATGTTAAAACTTCTCCAAACCTTAGATATGATATCCAATTCTTATAGGACTATTGGCTATGCTCACATCAATTCAGCGTCTGACAGGCACGTCAGTTCTCTCGCCAGCGCCCATGCTCCTCCAGGTCGGGCCACTCTCCGTCGAATTTGAAGAGGGGATGCTGCGTAACATTCGCCTCGGCCCGACGCTCATTTTGCAGCGCATTTACTGCGCCCTGCGTGACCAGAACTGGAGCACCATTCCCGGCACGATTCGCATCCTGCACGATGAACGCCGCGACGACGAGACCCGTATCGTGTTTGAATCAGCGCATCAGCACAACGACATTGACTTTGTCTGGACGGGTACGATCTCCCTTACGGCCTCAGAGCTGTCATTTGCGATGGATGGTCTGGCGCGTTCGACGTTTAAGCGCAATCGCATCGGCTTTTGCGTGCTGCATGATGCGGATGTGGCGGGCCAGCCGTGCGAGATTGAACACACCGACGGCACGATCAGCAGCGGGCATTTCCCGCAGGAGATCGCGCCGCATCAGCCGTATCCGAATCTTCGCGCTGTCCGCCACACAGCAGGACAGGCGGGTGTCACCGTCCGCATGGAGGGCGACACATTTGAGATGGAAGACCAGCGTAACTGGTCGGATGCCTCGTATAAGACCTACTGCACAGTGCTGGCACTGCCATTTCCGGTGCTCGTTGCAGCAGGCACAGAGATTCACCAGAAAATCACGCTCACGGTGTCCAATGCCAGCGTTGACGCTGCTCCTGTGCCGCATTTGATGATCTGCACAGCCGAGGGTACGTCGCCGCTGCCCGCATTGGGGCTGTGCCTCGCGCATGAGGCTGTCCCGTTTGGAACAACACAGCGCGAGGCGCTGCGGGCGCTGCATCTTGGTCATCTCCGTATCGATCTTGGACCCGCCTCAAGCGATTTTGCGGCCCGCTTTGCGTATGCGGCGCGGATGAGCCGCGAGTTGGAGACGCCGCTGGAAATCGCGCTGTGGCTGAATGACACAGACAAGGATTTGAAGGTCTTCCAGGAGATATTTCGCCACACACCGCTGCATGTGGCCCGCTGGTTGGTGTTTCATCGGCGTGAAATGGTCACTTCCGACAGCACCATCGAGCAGGCGCGGCCCATCCTGGAGAGCCTGAATGAGGCGGACATTTATAGCGGGACGGATGCCCTCTTCACGCAGATCAATCGCAATCCGCGCACGCCCGCCGTCTTTGATGGCCTGACCTACTCCAACAATCCGCAGGTTCACGCCTTTGACAACCGCTCCCTGATCGAAGCTGTTGAGATACACGGGGTACAGGTTGAGAATGCTCAACGCCTCAGTGCTGGAAAATCGATTGCGGTCAGCCCGATCACGCTAAAAATGCGCTCTAATCCCGATGCCACCGCGCCCGTTGAGACGCCTGCTGGCGAGCTTCCGCCGCACATCGATCTGCGTCAGATGTCGCTGTTTGCCGCCGTCTGGACATTGGGCAGCATCAAATATCAGGCGCAGGCGGGGGCCGCCAGCCTGACCTATTTCACCACACATGGCCTGGATGGGCTGATGGACGCCGAGGGTGGCAGTCCGCTGCCGAACAAATTTCCAACGGTGGGCGGCATGTATCCGCTGTATTGGGTGTTTCATGAGTTGGCCGGCTTAAAAGATGCCATGATCCGCACCATGCAGTCCAGCCATCCGCGTCTGGTGGATGCCCTCGTGATTGAGCACGCGACAGGCCGCTGTGTCTTCCTCGTCAACAACACGTCTGAGGCGCAAACGGTCATGGTGCGGAACATCGCAGGCGTGTATCAGCGGCGCGAACTCAGTTTAGAAACGCTCACTCCGCCGAACGATTTTGCAACACAGGAGCCTGCGCCTCTGCGCGTTGAGGAAGCGGCGACGTTCACGCTGCCCGCCTATGGCATCGTCATATTGAGACGTGGGTAGTCGTTCGTTTTGAGCCTGATCTGGCAGTCCATTAATGGTTGTGCTCAGCAGCACTAGAGGTATTCAGGGGTAAGAATCACGGAGACCAGTCTCAAGAGGCGATTATCCTTGATGGGGTCTCCCTGAGATGCGTGCCCTGTCAGCACAAGTTTATTATCAATTATTTCTAACAGGATGTTTAACACGTTCCACGCATTTTTTTGCATGTTTTCATCACGTTTGATGCCACCGCCTGCCAAACACTAGCGAACATGACGCGCAAAATGGCCGGGCGTGACCCCCACGATGGCCTTGAAGTGGCGCGTGAAATGACTCTGATTGGCAAACCCACACGCAAAGGCCACCTCATTAAGAGATTGCGGGGTAGTCAAGAGAAGTATTTTTGCCCGTTCAATCTGGCGTTCCAGGACATAGTGATGCGGGCTGCATTGAAAGGTGGCGCGGAATATCTTTTGAAAGTGCGAGGCGCTCAGGTGGACAGCGGTTGCCAGATCCGCGATTGAAAAATTCTGCTCCAGGTGTTCATAGATATAGTCTTCCACGATGCGTTTTTGCTGCGGCGTCAATTTGCCGGTGGTGGGGTGGGGACGTGGCGTTTTTCTGTATTCATACAAGAGATGGACAGTCATCGCGTACAGAAGGCTTTCCGCATACAGACCATTGGGGGAGGGGGATTGGACATGTTGGACAAGGGTATGACCAAGCTGAGACAGCAGGGGATCCCGGTGGTTAAAGGCAAAGGGAATTTCGACCTTTTCAGGATCACCCTGGCCCCAGGTGGTGATCAGATCATTGGTGATTGTGCGCGGGATCTGGATGATAGCCACCTTGCTTGTGGCATTCCAGCGGGCCGTATAATCCATGCTGCGTGACAGAATCTGCATTGAGCCGACGGACATATAGCCTGTCGCATCCTTGACGTTTGACTCGATAAAATTGCGACCTTGCAGCAGCATCACAATAAAGTCATCATCCGTTTTCGGCCCCGGGTAGTAATTGGGCGTGGGATTGATCTTTGCCAAGTAAACCTGGACGTTATGCGACAGCAGAGCCTCGCTGGTGTGCAGCACCTGGACAGGGGTGAGGGCGAGCCACTCATCGAGTGTGGGTTGCGTCGGGAAGGCTACCGACATGATGTATCCTTTTCATCGACCTGCAAAATGCTTTGGTTGATGTCCTTATTATAGAGGCAGAGCGTCGATATGGCTTTCTCATGTCCATTTTAGCTCGTTGTTCACTAGGGCGATTGCATCAAATCGTAATTTGGTGAAATTAATACGTTCATGATGGTTCTTGTAGGGGCATGGTGTGCCAAGCGTAGCCACCGAAGGTATGCCCAGGGTTTGGCGTGCCAAACTCCTACATCAATACTCTCTATGATCTTTTGTGAGCCAGAAAATGTAATCATTCACCTATCCGTGAGAATCGTGGATTTGGCGTGGGCAGGATACATCCTGCCCACGCCAAATCCCCTACAAAATCATCAGGGTGCGAGCGAAGCCAGCGAAGGTTTAGATCGCGCCCCTACAAGGGCCTTTGTCGCATAGATAGCGGAATAGATACAAGATGCGATTGCCCTGCACTTCCATATATTGAGGTTGCTTTTCAGGAACGTAATAAGCAGGTATAATAGATCATAAGGGCAATAATTGAACGGAAAATGGCGATGAAACTTCTGAAAAACCAGCAGAAAATTGCGAAAGCGAATTTTGATCAGACGGTTTTTTTAGAAGGCTTGCCGGGAACGGGAAAGACCACCGCTGCGATTGAACGCATCAAACAACTCATTCGCAATGGCATCTCAGCGGAAAATATCCTTGTTATTGTTCCACAGGTGTCGCTGGCCATCCCCTACAAAGAGGCATTAAAACGCTCTCATGTTGAAAACAGCCTGAATGTACGCACTGTGACTCTCGGCGGTTTAGCGTTTGCGATGGTCTCATTATTTTGGCCGCTGATTGCGGACGATGTTGGCTTTGCCCATCCGATGGAAGACCCTCATTTTTTGAGTCTCGAACTTGTTCAATATTACATGACGCGCTTCATTGAGCCGGAGATCAGACGCAAGGATTATTTCAACAGCGTTCATCTTCATCAGAATCGCCTCTACACGCAAATTCTGGACAATCTCAATAAATCAGCTCTGGTGGGGTTTCCGCACGAGCAGATCGCTGAGAAGCTGAAATCCGCCTGGACAGGGGATACTGAGCAGACCTTTATTTATGATGATGTTCAGGCCTGTGCCATTTTGTTTCGTGAGGTCTGTCGTGAGCATAACCTAGTTGACTTCTCACTCCAGATTGACTTATTCATGAATCATCTCTGGAAAATGGATCAGCCACGCCAGTATCTTACGCAGCAGTATCGCCATTTGATTGTGGACAACCTCGAAGAAGACAACCCTGCAACCCATGATCTGGTCTCCGATTGGATCAAAGCGTGTCAGTCAGCGGTGTTGATCTACGATTCAGAAGGAGGATATCGGCGCTTTCTGGGCGCTGACCCGACCAACGCCTATGACTTGAAGTCACTCTGCAAGGTGCATGTGTCCCTGGATAAATCGCGTGTCATGTCAGATGACCTCAATGCCTTGCAGGTGGAACTGGGTCAAAGTTTGCGGCCTTCCCGTCTGATAAAAACGCAGGGTGTGCCGCAGCAGGCCATTGTTTACACAGATCATCGGTATCTACCGCAAATGATGGACTGGACGGTGGAACATATTGCCTCGCTTATCAACAACGAAGGCGTGTCTCCCAACGAGATTGTCATTTTGTCGGCATTTTTACCGGATGCACTGCGTTTCTCGCTGCAAACACGGCTCACTGAACATGGGATTCCGCATCGTTCCTATCGTCCATCACGAGCCTTGCGCGATGAGCCAGCGGCTCGCACACTGCTTACCCTGGCTAAACTCGCCCATCCGCAGTGGAAAAATGCGCCAGATGCTTTTGATGTGGCGTTTGCGCTCACATCTTCCATTCGTCAGCTTGATCTCGTCCGCGCCCGCCTCATGACGGATCTGTTGTTTCGGAATGGTGTTCTGTTGCCGTTTGAACAGATTCGGGATGCCAAAATCCAGAGCCGTATTACCTTTGATCTGGGAACGCGCTATGAAGAACTGCGTCAGTGGTTGGCTGACGCCCAACAGGAGTCGATGCCGCTGGACATATTTTTTAGTAAGCTGTTCGGGGAAAAATTATCACAGCCCGCGTTTGGTTTTCATGAAAATTATGATGCGGCCAATACAGCCGCTAACTTGATTGACTCGGCACGCGAATTTCGCCAGACTGTGAGCCAGATTGAACCGGATCTTCCGATTGCCATCGAATATATTCGCATGGTGGACTCAGGGGTCATTGCCAATCAATATATGCTCACGAATCCCCAGGCTCAAGAAGCAGTCCTGATTGCGCCTGCCTATACCTATCTGACGACCAACACACCGGTGGATTATCAATTCTGGCTCAATATTGGCAGTCCGGGTTGGGGTCAGCGCCTGCATCAACCGCTGACACAGCCCTATGTCTTGAGTCGCCAGTGGCCGGAGGGCAACACATGGACTGATATCAATGAAACCGAAGTCAATCAGGAAGCGGTCTATCAACTCGTTTCAGGGCTGATTCGGCGCTGTCGCAAGCGGATTTATCTCGGATTGAGCCAGTATGGTGAGCAGGGATTTGATCAGCGCGGGGCTTTGCTCGTGGGTGTGCAAAGTATGCTGCGTCGTCTCGCAAAAGGAGATTCGGATGTTTAAACCACGCCCGAAACAGCAGGAAATTCTCGCCTACAAGAAAGGGCGTATGGGCGTGTCTGCCGTTCCTGGCAGTGGCAAAACATCCACACTCTCGTATCTGGCGGCGCATCTGGTGGCAACAGTCGATTTCCGAGATGATCAAGAAATTCTGGTTGTCACGCTGGTCAAGTCGGCTGTTGGCAATTTTGCACAGGCGATGTCGCGCTATCTCAAGAATGAGTTCGATTTGCTCCCCGGCTTTGGCTATCGAGTTCGCACGCTGCATGGTCTGGCTAACGATATTGTGCGCGAACGACCTGATTTGGCTGGACTCTCCGATCAATTTGCAGTCATTGACGAACGCGAGTCTGACAATATTTTGCAGGATGCCGTCGAGACGTGGGCGCGGGCGAACCCCGCCGACGCTGATGACTACCTGACTCAAGAGCATTTTGCCAATGCCTATACCCGTAACAACCATTGGCCTGACGCCATTAAAAGCATGGCTGTGAGTTTTATTCGGCAAGCCAAGGATATGCAGCTCACGGAAGCGCAAATCCGTGTACAGCTTGATAAATCCGGTCTCTCGCTGCCCCTGGCTGAGATCTGCCTCGGCATTTATGAGCAGTATGAGCGCGGCCTGCGCTATCGTGGCGCGGTTGATTTTCAGGATTTAATTCGGCTGGCGCTGCGTATTCTAGAACTTGATGCCGGGTATCTGGCGCGTTTACAGGATCGCTGGCCGTATATTCTGGAAGATGAGGCCCAGGACAGCAGCCTGCTTCAGGAAAAGATTTTGCGGCGTCTGGTGGGCAAAAAAGGCAATTGGGTGCGCGTCGGTGACCCGAATCAAGCGATTTTTGAGACATTTACGACGGCGAACCCGCTGTATCTACGCAATTTCCTGACTGAAAAAGGCGTGAGTGCAAAAACACTGCCGAACTCAGGCCGGAGTACGGTGAGTATTATCAATCTCGCCAATCAGTTGATTCACTGGTCGCTGCAACATCCCATTGAGGGCATTCAAACCAAACGGCCGCTGTCAGAACCCTTCATTGAATTAACCCCTGCTGATGATCCGCAGGGCAATCCGCCGGATTTGCCGCAGATGGTGTCTTTGCGCGCCGAACGCTATACCCCGGATCAAGAACGTCAGGCGGTCATTCAGTCTCTCAAGCGCTGGTTGCCTGAGAATCAAGATAAAACGGTCACGGTTTTGCTGCCGATCAACAGCAGTGGCGCAAGTATGGTGCAGGAGCTGCGTAAGGCGGGCATTGAATACGTGGAAAATTTGCGTACAACGACTGGAACGCGGGCTGTCGTTGGTACGCTGGCGATGCTGCTGGAATATCTGGCAGACCCCAAAAACAGTCAAGCATTGTCCAATGCCTATCGCGTCTGGCGGCGTGATGATCGCGGCGATGAAGAGGCCGAGCGCGGCATTGCGAACATTGTGGCCGAAGTACGCAAAATCCAGAATGTGGAAGATTTTCTCTGGCCGCGCAGCTATGACTGGCTCGATCAAAAAGTCTCTTCGACAGAACAGACAGAACTCTACGAACACCTGAGTCTGTTTCGGGATCGTATGCGTCGCTGGTTGAGCGCGGCTGATCTGCCGATTGATCAATTGATTCTCACCGTGACGGGCGATCTCTTCGCCCTCGAATCAGATATTGCCACTGCCTACAGTGTGGCGCTGTATCTGCGCCGTTTTGCGGATCTGCACCCAGAGGCGAATCTGCCAGAGTTTGTGACTGAACTCTATGCTATTGCCAAAGGCCAGCGCAGTTTCAGCGGCGTGGGCGATGATGAAGAGGCGTTTGACCCGGATCGGCACAAGGGCAAGGTCACGGTGACGACCATGCACAAAGCCAAAGGCCTGGAATGGGATCGCGTGTATTTGATGTCGCTCAATAACTATGATTATCCCTCCGGCGACACCTTCGACAGCTTCATTGGCGAGAAATGGTTCATTCGTGATCAACTCAATCTGGATGCTGAGGCACTGGCCCAATTGAAATCTCTCGTGAATGGCACGGAGTACATCGAAGGGCGGGCGACGCAGGAGGCGCGGATTGATTATGCGTCGGAGCGACTGCGTCTGCTCTATGTGGGGATTACCCGTGCGCGCCGTGAACTCATCATGACCTGGAATACGGGCCGCCGAGGGGAACAGATCGAAGCGCGTCCGATGGCGGCGCTGCGTGGATGGTGGGAACAACAACAAGGGATTCAATCATGACTCTGCCCGATGGATTTGTGTTCAGCCAGAGCAGTTTGCAGGATTATGTCGATTGTCCGCGTCGTTTTGAATTGAAGTATCTTCAGCGGCAGCGCTGGCCTGCCCCCGAAGTCGATGATCTGCTGGAATTTGAGCGGCGTATGGCGCAGGGTGAGCGCTTTCATCATCTGGTGCATCAACATCTGATCGGTATCCCGGCTCCGCTGCTGCTCAAGCGCATCGAGGATGGGATGGTACGCGATTGGTTTGATATGTATCTCAAGCAGGGATTGGAGGGCGTGCCGCCGAAGCGCCGCCCGGAAATGCTGCTGACGGTGCCGCTGGGAGAGTATGCGCTGCTGGCGAAGTTCGATCTGGTGGCGCTGTCCGAGGACAAGGCGCTCATCATGGATTGGAAGACGGGCCAGCACATCCCCAAAACCGAGATGTTGGCGCGACGGTTGCAAACTATCGTCTATCGCTATGTGCTGGCAAAGGGCGGAGCATCTTTGAACGGCGGCGTGCCGATCCTGCCGCAGCAGATGGAGATGGTGTACTGGTATGCGGCGCATGAGGGGGCGATGCGGCGCTTTGCGTATGATGCCGCGCAGATGGCCGCCGATGAAGCCTACCTACTGCACCTCGTCGAGGAGATCCGCACGCGCACCGAGTTCCCGCTGACATCGCAGGTCGAACGCTGCAAGTTCTGTGTGTATCGCTCCCTGTGTGATCGTGGTGAAGTCGCCGGGTCACTTGATAATTGGGATGGAGATGGGGATGTTGTTGAGATTGATGATTTTAGCATCGATCTGGATCAGATTGATGAAATTGAATTTTGATTCATAGTTCATACGCCAGACGCTAAAGCGGTCTGGCTACAAAATACAAAGCCCCGTAAACGGGACTCAATACCGCCTCCGTGTTGGTAGAGGGTTTTGTATCTTGTAGATCAATAGATTATCATTCGTTAGAGAGGTGAGAGTTCAGGAGTAAAAGGGTGTCTTTTTGGCAGTGTTATTATCATGTCATCTGGGCAACGAAGAATCGCCAGCCTCTTATTAAACCCAATTGTAAGCATCCCCATCCCTAAAGGGAGGGGCTTTTAGCCTCAGTGCTTACCAGACTTGGCCTGAAAAGGCTCCGTTAGAGGCGAATACATAGGCACTTCGGAATGCCTCACCAGTTCCG
>DAOTUR010000375.1:0-20005 GCA_034436915.1 Anaerolineae bacterium | reverse complement strand
ATGTGCCCGCCAAACTCCGCCGCTATGATCTGGTCGATGAGCAGGCCGAGGGCATCCGCGACCTGCTGCGCGAGGGCAAACGCGCCGAGGCCCAGAAGATCTATCAGGCATTCACGGGCGTCGATCAATTCACCGCGAGTGAGGCGCTTGATGCTCTGGAACACGCCATAGCGACGGAGGTGGAGCGCTATGAGCGCCGTTTGTCTCAGCCGGATGAGAGTTAAATTGATGACCCAGGGCGCAGCATGCTGCGCCCCTACGGGTCGTGTGTAGGGACACGGCACGCCGTGTCCTCGCAGACATAGAGGCCGCGTCAATCATCTATGCGATGCCTCTTACGCTCCTATTGATACGCCCGCAGAGCACAGCCTCCTGTGCCTCTCACCGCACCTTTGATATTGTTCGTATAAGCAGAAAGCCAGACACGTTACGTCTATGACACTCACGCATACTCCCCCTACGCGCACCTATACCAATCGTCGCTATCTCGATGCGATTGATGATCATGTTGTGATCTTCGATGGCGCAATGGGGACGAATCTCCAACTCTACAATCTCAGCGCCGATGATTACGGTGGCGAGACCTACAACGGCCTGGGCGAAAGCCTTGTGCTGCACCGCCCCGATGTGATTCAGGAAATTCACGAGTCGTTCCTGGCAGTCGGCAGCGAAGTCGTGGAAACCTGCACCTTTCGCGGCAACCGCCTGACACTGGGCGAGTTTGGCCTGCGGGATCGCGTGATTGAGATCAATCGCACTGCCGCACAAATCGCCCGCGCCGCCTGCGACAAATATGAGCAGATGACGGGCATCCCGCGCTTTGTGGCGGGCAGCATGGGGCCAACGGGCAAACTGCCCTCCGGCAACGATCCTGATCTGAGCAATATCAGCTACGATGAGCTGTCATCGGTGTTTGCAGAGCAGGCGCAGGGGTTGGTGGAAGGCGGCGTTGATCTGCTGCTGATTGAGACGAGCCAGGATATCCTGGAAGTCAAAGCGGCGATTCATGGCATCAACGAGTATTTTGAGCGCAGCGGCCAGCGTGTGCCGATCCAGGCGCAGGTCACGCTCGATGTGAGCGGGCGCATGTTGTTTGGCACGGATATGGCCGCCGCCCTGGTGACGCTGGCCCCGCTGCCGATTGATGTACTGGGCATGAACTGCTCCACCGGGCCGGAACATATGCGTGCGCCGATCCAATATCTGATCGAAAACAGCCCCTATCCGATCAGTGTGCTGCCCAATGCGGGCCTGCCGCTGAATGTCGATGGTGAGGCGGTGTATCCGATGGAGCCGATTCCCTTTAGCGAGATGATGGCCGAGTTTACGCGCTGGGGCGTGAGCGTGGTGGGCGGCTGCTGCGGCACGCGCCCGGAGCATCTCAATCAGGTGTATCAGCACATTCACGGCCACACGCATCAGGATTTGATCGATGGCAAGGCCAAACGGATCGCGCCCAAACATCGTGACATTGAATTTACGGCGCAGGTGTCATCGGGCATGACCGCCACACCGATCACGCAGATTCCCGGCCCCACGCTGATCGGTGAGCGCGTGAACAGCCAGGGCAGCCGTAAAGTCAAGCGCCTGCTGCTGAACGATGATTATGACAGCATCGTACAAATCGCTGTCGATCAGGTCGATGGCGGCGCACACATGCTCGATATCTGCGTGGCGCTGACGGAACGCGCTGACGAGAAGAATCAGATGGAGAAGGTCATCAAGAAATTGTCGATGGCCGTGTCCGTGCCGCTCATCATCGACACGACAGAAACCGATGTGGCCGAGGCGGCTCTCGCGCTGTATCCAGGGCGCGGCATCATCAACGGCAACAACCTGGAAAATGGCCGTGAGCGCCTCGATAAAGTCATGCCGATTGCGGTGAAACATGGCGCGGCGGTGCTGTCCATGACCATCGATGAGGACGGCATGGCGCATGATCGGGAGAAGAAATGGCAGATCGCCAAGCGCATCACCGATATCTGCGTGACGGATTACGGCATGGTGGCGGAAGACCTGATCTATGACGCGCTGACCTTCCCGCTCACCACCGGGCAGGAAGAACTCCGCAACGACGCCGTTGAGACGATTGAGGGCATCCGCCTGATCAAGCAGAACGTCCCCGGCGTGCGTACCGCCCTGGGTGTGAGCAACGTCAGCTTTGGCATTGGCGAGGCGGCACGCGGCGTGCTCAACAGCGTGTTTTTGTATCATGCAGTGGCGGCGGGCCTGGATATGGCGATTGTCAATCCAGCGCACATCACGCCCTATGCGGAGATTCCCGAAGAGCAGCGCAAACTCGCCAATGATCTGATCTACAACACGGATGAGAATGCTCTGCCGCGCTTCATCCAGTTTTACGAGAAAAATCAGATCAGCCTAAGCAAAGAGGTCGAAGACCCGACCAAAGATATGACCTCCGAGCAGGCGCTGCACTGGTCGATTGTGCATCGGCGCAAAGAGGGTGTGGAACGCCTGATTGACGACTCGCTCACCCGCGCTGATCCGGTGAGCGTGCTGAACAATGTGCTGCTGCCCGCCATGAAAGAGGTCGGCGACAAATTTGGATCGGGCGAGTTGATTCTGCCGTTCGTGCTGCAATCTGCCGAAGTCATGAAGAAGACCGTCGGCTATCTGGAGCAGTTCATGGATAAAGTCGAAGGCTCGACCAAAGGCACGGTGGTACTGGCAACGGTCTACGGCGATGTGCATGACATCGGCAAGAATCTCGTCAAGACAATCCTGAGCAACAACGGCTACACGGTGCATGATCTGGGCAAGCAGGTTCCCGCCAACGTCATCATCGACAAAGCCATCGAATTTAAGGCCGATGCGATTGGCCTATCGGCGCTGCTGGTGAGCACGAGTAAGCAGATGCCGCTCATCATCAATGAGCTGGCAAAGCGTAATCTCAACTTCCCGGTGCTCATCGGCGGGGCGGCCATCAATCGCAAGTTTGGGCGGCGCATCCTGTTTCGGGATGATACAGGCGAACCGTATGAACCGGGCGTGTTCTACTGCCAGGATGCCTTCGAGGGCTTATCGGTGATGGATGAATTGTCGAGTGATCGGCATGAGTCCTTCCTGAGCCAGATTATCGATGAAGCCGTGATAGAGATGGCGAAGCCCGCCCGCCCCAAGCGCGTGTCACGCAGCGGCGCAGGTCGCACGCTGCCGCTGTCGCCCGATCTGCCCATGCCGCCGCACTGGGGCATTAAGACGGTGCGCGAGATGCCGCTGCAACTGGTCTTCCAGCACTTGCCCAAGATGGATTTGTTCCGTCTGTCGTGGGGCGCGAAGAACAAGCAGGGCGCGGAATGGAAGAAGCTCGAAGCCGAGTTTGAAGCGCTGCTCGACAAGATGTCCCGCGCCGCCATGAAGGATGGCTCGCTCAAACCGCAGGCCGTGTATGGCTATTTCCCGGTCAACAGCCAGGGCGATGATCTGATCGTGTGGGATGTGGACGCTTATCAGACGAAAGGCGAACGCATCGAAGCGAGCCGCTTTGCCTTCCCACGTCAGCCGGATGGGGAACGCCTGTGCCTGAGCGATTACTATGAGCCTGTGAATGGGCGCGGTGTGGATGTGTGTGCGCTGCAAGCCGTGACAGTGGGCGAAGGTGCAACGGCAGCGTTTGAGGTCTTGCAGCAGGCCGATCAGTACAGCGAAGCCTATTATTTTCATGGGCTGGCGGTGCAGACGGCGGAGGCAACGGCCAACTATATCGGCGAGATGATCCAGAAGCAGTTGGGTCTCGCGCCGAATCGCGGCAAGCGCTACTCATGGGGCTATCCGGCCTGCCCGGACTTGAGTGATCATGCGCTGGTGTGGACGCTCATGCCGCAGATCGAGTCCGAGATCGGGATTGCGCTGACGGAGTCGTACCAGCTTGTGCCGGAGCAGAGCACGGCGGCGATCTTCGCGCATCATCCGCAGGCCAAGTATTACAGCGTCGGCCACCTGGATCGCACCGAGCAGATTCTGGGGAGTTAGGGCTGTAGAGGCATCATTCGTGTAAAATTGTAGGGGCACGATGTATCGTGCCCTTCTTTATATTTGGGGATTCCGATGCTGACGAAAATTCGCATTCAAAATTTTAAGCAGTTTGACGATGTTGAGATCGAACTTGGCCCGGTGACGGTGCTCATTGGCCCGAACAATTCCGGCAAGACAACGATCTTGCAGGCGTTGATGCTGTGGTATCTAGGAAACCTAGCTTGGAGAGAAGGTTTTTCTAAAATAAATCCATACGTCTATTTTGATGTCCAGTTACGTCTATTTCGTTTTCCTTCGTTTTCTTTAAACCGTTTAGAGATTACAGGGCTTCCGATTCCTAGTTCCAATCTAATTTGGCACAACCTTCTTAACACCGTCAATTTCATCAACATAGAGGTTCAATCTCAAACTAATCAAAATGATCAAGCTCTCAATTTCAATTATGAATACATCAATGAACAATCTATTGGGTGCTTCCCTGAGTACACAGAAAATATGGATTTAGGGGTTTTTCAGTTTTTTAGCTCTTTCCGTCTTGTCTATTTGCACTCTATGTCTGGACTCACTTCAAATGAAATTAGAGTACCTAGAGGGAGAATTCAGACCTTAATTGGCGAAGGACGAACTTCTGAGGTTCTCAGAAATATCTGTCTTCTCTTACACGGTGATGATAAATATTGGGACACGCTGGTTGACTTGATGAGTGAAAGATTTGGTGTTGAGATCTTGCCACCAGAGTATCTCCCAGAACGTGGTGAAATTACTATGTCATATAGAGACAAAGGTGGAGCAATACTTGATATTTCATCTGCTGGACGCGGGATGCTGCAAATGCTTTTGTTGCTGGCTTATATGTATAACAATCCCGGCAGTGTCCTCCTGCTAGATGAACCTGATGCCCATCTCGAAATTTTGCGGCAACGGGAGGTTTATCGCCTGCTTGTTGATGTGGCGCGAGAACTCAAATCACAGGTCATCATTGCCACCCATTCAGAAGTCATCATGAATGAAGTTGGTGAGCAGGATGTTCTTATTGCAATGGTGGGACAACCTCGTCGCATCGATGATCGTGCCAAAAGTCAGGTTGCGAAAGCCCTCAAGAGCATCCGCTTCGATGACTACTATCAGGCCCTGCAAAAAGAATGGGTCTTGTATCTCGAAGGCTCCACCGATTTTTCTATTCTTCAAACATTTGCCCTCTCGCTAGGCCATCAAGGAGCACAAGTCTTAAATCGCCCCTTTGTTCACTACATCGAAACTAATAAGGTGAGCAAAGCAGAGGATCACTTCTATGGCCTTCAACAAGCCTATCCGACTTTACGCGGCCTTGTTATTTTGGATCGCACTCAAGGGCGAGATAGTGATAAGAAGGGTCTGCGCGTCATTCATTGGAAACGGCGTGAGATTGAAAATTATCTCTGTCAACCTGCAACGCTCATCACTTATGCCAAAGATGGAGACAGTGAGGGTCGCCGTGAAGAAACGATGCAGAATATTCTTAAACGAGAAGTAACGATTGCTGCTTTTGAAAATCCTGATCATGTCTATTGGAAAGACACAAAAGTCAGTGAAGCATTCCTCCCCATTGTCTTTGAGGAGTTCTTCAAAGCTCTCAATCAGCCAAATCTCATGCGGAAGACCAATTTTCATGTTCTAGCGCGATATGTCCCCGTCGATCTCATTGATCCCGAAGTCATCGAAAAATTAGACGCCATCTGGGACATCGCAAAGGACGCCCCCAACACCTGATGAGCGTCCCGATCCTCAACGCACTCCCGGCTCTCACTCCGCAGTATTCTTCTGGGCCTGCATGAACTGGCGCGATAAAGTTTGCTGCTGCGTTAGCACCTCTACATATTCGCTATAGGCCGCCGCCGAATGCGCCTTGAGGCGTGCGACAAAGTCCGACTCCTCATTCAGGATGTGGGCCAGCACGCCGCCATAGTGGGCCTCGTCGCGCCCTCGCGTGAGAGACTCGATTTTTGCCGCTTCATCCAACAGTCGGAACTCGGAAATGCGCTGCCGACAGGTCGCCTCGCCACACAAGCAGTCGGTCATCGTCCAGGGACGGCCATCCGCGCCGCCTTCGTCCACCGTCGTCATGGGCGAATAATCGGCGGCCACATGGGTATGCGCGGGAATGTTTTCGTAGGCCACCAGTATGAGACAGCCCTCGATGAGCCGCCCCCACGCTTGCAGGCCGCAGGTGGGGCGACAGGTGTGATTGAGATTCCAGAAGGGATGCTGCGGCGTGGGACACCATTCGATATTCGGCGCAATCGTCATGCCATGATTGAAGCAGTCGCCAAACGTCGGCCCAACCTGCAAATTGCATTCAACGCGCTCATTGATATGCAGCTTGAGCACGATCTCCCCTGGCTGGAACGCCTGGGATGCATACAGGCCCCAGCCTAGATTAGGGTCATATTTGGCATAGAGTGTTTTACCGTTCACAAAAAAGATATCGGGGTAGGTCACAATGTCCATACGGGTGTCCATGCAAAATCATTTTGGATAAAGAGCGTGCTAACCCCTCCCCCGGCCCCTCTCCGCTTCGCATTGAGGGGAGGCGTTATGACTTCTCGCGGGCCACCTCGCGGGTGAGCGCCGCCCACTCTTCCAGCGAGAGCGTCTCGGCGCGGCGCTGTGGATCGATGTTGGCCGCATTGAGATACACATCGGCCTGGGCGCTCGTCATGTGCATCCCCGCTGACAGAGCATTGCGAAGCTGCTTGCGCTTCTGGCTGAAACCCGCCTTGACCACGCGGAAGAACTCTCTGGCCGAGGGCACATCGACAGGCGGCGTGTCGTACACGTCGATGCGCATCAGGGCGCTGTCCACCTCCGGGCGCGGCCAGAACAGCGCCTTGTTCAGGCGGCTGACCAGCTTGGGCTGACCGTAAAACTGCACACTCACTGCCAGCAGCGACATATCGCCGCTCTCCGGCTTGGAGATAATGCGCTCGGCGACTTCGTACTGCATCACTAGGATAGCCCGCCTGGGCGGATTGCGACTCTCAAACAGATGCTGCAAAATCGCGCTCGTGATGTAATACGGCACATTCGCCACCACGATATATGGCTCTTCGCCCATCAGCACAGCCAGATCGGTGCGGAGGATATCTTGCAGCACCAGACGCAGATTCCGCATCTTCTCAAATTGATCGAACAGAATATCGTACATGCGCTCATCGACCTCGACAGCGACGACCTGACGGGCCGCGAGCGCCAATCGCGCCGTGAGCGTGCCTGTACCGGGGCCAATTTCCAGCACGGTATCGAGGTTGGTCACGCCCGCAGTGGCGATAATCTTATCGAGCATATTGGGGTCATGCATAAAGTTCTGACCCAGGCCCTTTTTGGGCTTGATGTCATAATGTTCAAGAATCTGTCGCGGATTCATAATACCTTCTTGACCCCCTCTTAACGATCATCGGTAACGCTTGCCAAAGCATTTTGTCTATAGACGGGATTGTATCATGCCAACCATGTTAGATCATTTTAAAAATGCCACAGAGACGCAGACATTCGCCTCGCAAGAACCTCTATTCGAGGTGGGGGCCGTCGATCAGCATATGTATGCCATCCGCGAAGGCGAAGTTGAGATCTACTTCAATGAGATATTGGTTGAGACGGTGGGGCCGGGCGGCTTTGTGGGCGAAAAATCCCTGATCGACGGCCAGCCCCACACCACCACCGCCATTGCCAAGACTGATGTGACGGCGGCACTAGTGGATGAGAAAAAATTCCTCTTTCTCATTCATGAAACCCCCACCTTTGCCCTCCAGGTCATGCGTGTGCAGGCGCAGCGCATCCGCCGCCTGATGCAAATTGCCATCGGTGCGCCGCAGACATAAGATCATCCTTCTTAAACACGATTTTTATGGCTCTTTTGTGATTCTGGGCAGCGAGTTTAGCAACTGTTTAGAATCCCGCGTTATGATAAAGTCAATGTCCTCTAGTCGTTGTCAAAGGAATATCAGCAATGGGCCTCTTCGATGATTTATTGAAACGGCGTAAGCAGGAAGACGATGTGCGCGGCCAGAACCGTCTGCCGCCCGGCCAATCGCTCACAGATCGCTTTCCCGTGTTGACGTATGGGCCAATCCCCAAATTCGACCCGAAGACATGGGATTTGCGCGTCTTTGGCCAAGTCGAAAAAGAAATGCGCTGGAACTGGGACGAGTTTCAGGCGCTGCCCATGACGACGATCAAGACGGATATTCACTGCGTCACGCGCTGGAGCAAGTTCGATACGGTGTGGGAAGGCGTGAAATTCACCGAGTTCGTCAAGCTGTTTGGCATGAAAGCCAATGCCAAATATGTCATCGCCCACTGCGAATACGGCTACACAACCAATCTGCCGCTTGAGCTGATGATGGACGATGATGTCCTGCTGGCCTACAAGTATGCGGGCGCACTCATCGAGCCGGAGCATGGTGCGCCCGTCCGCACACTCGTCCCCAAGAAGTATTTCTGGAAGAGCGCCAAATTCCTGCGCGGCCTGGAATTCACCGTTGAGGACAAGCCGGGCTTCTGGGAGCAGGGTGGCTATCACAACGAGGGCGACCCCTGGCGCGAAGAGCGCTTCGGGCGGCGCGGGTTTTTCTAAAGATTTTTCACCGAAGAAGCGCCGTGAAGCCCCTCGCTTTAGCGATGAGGAGTTGTAGGGGCGGCAGCACGCTGCGCCCTTCATTGGGATTCACCTTTTGGGACGCAGCACGCTGCGCCCCTACAAAAACGATCTTTCCTGGTGTATTTTGCTCCCCTCGCGCCCTTGTGGGAGAGGGGCGGGGATGAGGGTTTGAATCATCAGTCCTCTTTTTCGATTTGCCCCTGGGCCGCCTGTTTCACGCTATCCGGCAGCGCGAGAGACGCCATCTCCGCCGCAAAATCACCCTGCGGCAGACGGCGGCGGCGCTTTTGCAGATACGACAGGCGCATCAGCGTTCGCACTGTGTCGATATCCTGCGGCGTGCGGATGTGAAATGTGATCCAGCCCGTCTCCGGCAGCAGATGATGCAGTTCGGTGATATGCGCCGCCACCAGCGCCTCACGGATGCGCCGTGTGAACGGAATATCGACCATGCCGCCGCGATGAATATGCCCGATCTCGACCCCGCCCCATTGAAACTCGACCCCACCAAAGCGATGCGGCGCGGCCTGCACGCCATCCCAAGCGCTAATTTCCTGCTCAAGTCCCGCATATCCGGCTGACATCTATAACCCTCACATTCTTTTACGACTCATATTCTATTAGAGCCTTCGAGAGAGGGTTTTCTTGCCTCATAAGACATCATCTCGACTTTGCACATCTCAATAGAACTCGCTCCGATCCGTTCGTATGAGTTCAAAACATAAGCTGTATTTTTTGCATCTGTTGAGATGGCAGTGATATGCGAAAAGTCTGATAGGTTTTGAGAGTTCGTGCTCACCGAAGTCGATGAATCCAAACGTGTCATGTGCAAAGTCCAGTAGAGGCGCTCGTGCAAAATTCAACCTCTTACACGTTGTAAGAGGTTGAAAACTATCGGGCGATTTTCCAAACGGTTACAACTTCTAAGCGTTTGCCTGTATTTTCAATAAGGCACGGCTGACGTTTCCGGGGGCAGGAGGGGCCGCGCCGCCGGAATGTCTATCAAACGCCGCTGCTTGCGATACTCGCCCGGTGCAATGCGGGCCAAGCGCTTAAACGCCTTGCCAAACGCATACGGCGTATGGAGTAGAGGCTCATTCGACAGGAGTTGGTAAGAAGCTACCATGAGCGCTTCATAAAATTTTAAAAGTTGGGGTATGTCTCCTGGTTTCTATGCACTGCGTCGCACTATGGAGGCAAGACGGCGCTGGTTAGACAGACTTATAAGCCAAAAGACAACATAGGCCAGATAAGAGACAAAAGCGATAAGCCGAATGAGCGGTGAAAAAGGATCGTTCGTTGCAAGCAGGAGATTAAGGAGTGACAACAGCACGAGAATACCAGATGTTGTTAAACTGGCCACATCAATAGATGCTTTCTGCTGCCCAAAGCATCCACAATCTGCATCTGGGTCTTTTGTCGCAAGGCGTATTTTTACGCCCAGAAAAAGAGCGAACGTTAACACATTGAGCAGTGAGATTGGGATAGAAAACCAACCGATGATCAGCAGAACACCCAATATTATTTCATAGACGGGAGTAAGAAAACTTCCAAGCTTCACGAGGCCCGGAGATTTTATCCCAAGTGTTCTGAGTGATGCAGTAAAGCGAGTTTGGTTGTTGAGCTTGGATAACCCCGCCACCGTCAGCATAAGTCCAAATTAGAGTTGAAGAAGAAATGGGATCATAAAAAAACCTCTGAACCTCGCCTTTTAAGGCGAGGTTCATAATCTATGCACTAGGGGGAAGAAGGTTTTCGCGCCGTTTGAATTCATAAACGGCTTGTGGGTCGAACTTATAACCCTCTTTGGCGATCAATCCGCTACCGCCACAGAAAGCACAGTTGTCGAGATCCAAATCAGGAAATGCTTTAACTACAGTGTCAAAAGAACACTCGTGATCTTCCTGAGTCACAATATCGCGTATAAGGACACTGTCAACTCCCTCCTTAATAAGTTGAGCGATAGAAACATACCCCATTGGATCTTTCCACTCATTTCGGTGATATATATCAACAGTCAAACTAATAACGGCCAGGGCGCCGCAGTGCCACATCTCGTATTCCTTATACGTATAAGTTAACATCTGTCATTCCCTTGTCTAACACGGATAATTTGTTGAAGTTGACCATCTGTTAGTTCCGCAATCTTCACCCGTTGTACATACGCAAACACGAACCCACCACTGACGTATCCTGTTGGTGCGCGTATCACACTCCTCTCTTTCAACCCATTCTGTGCATCTTTTACTAGAACAGCACGCAGGAAAACCAAAGGTGGCTAGACTAACAGTTCCCGGAACAAACGCTAAAAGTCCAATAATCACACTTTTCAAAAATGTTCGACGGTCTAATCCTGCACTTTCTGACAGGGGACGAAACGATTTCACAATATCATCCTTTGCGTAAAAATTAAAAGTGTTTCGAGATACAATGTATCTCGAAACACTTTTAAGTCAATTAAGGTTTCTTTATGTAATATAACTATATATACATGAAACTCACTCCTGCGTGAAGCCCTTCAACACCTCGATTAACTCCAGCACATCATGCTTGTTCTGGTGATTGTCCTGGCGCTGAAACAGAATGCGGCGGCCATAATCGGCCAGCTCCCCCAACTCCCACCACAGATTATAAAAGCGCATAATCTGCGGGCGCAGCGTGACCTCGCCGACAATGCTCTGATAGGCATCCATCACGGCGGGCCAATGCTGTACGGCGTGCAAATCGCGTTCGCGTGGTGCAAACACCGGATGATCCCAATCGATCAGCGTAATCGAGTCATCGGGCGTCAGAATCAGGTTGCCGGGCGTCGGGTCACCATGACACACCACACAGTCGGCCCGCAGGCCCGTATCGTGCCACAGCATACGACGCTGATCGGTGAAGGTGGTCAGGCGCGATTCAATCTGGGGACGCACGCGCTGCACCGCATCCAGGACTTTAAAATGAAAGGGGGCATAGCGGCGCGTTGGCTGCTCCGCCTCGGCCAGAATCCGCTCAATGATCTCCGGGATATCGGCTCCATAATCTTCCAGGTCGGGCCGTTCGCGGGTATGGAGTTTGCTGCGATGGATGCGCCCCAGCAGCGCCCCAATCTGGCGCTGCTGGGTTTCCGTCAGCGTGGCTTCGGCGGCGGTGATGCCATCGGTATATTTGAGTAGCACAGCCTCATAGGGCGAGAGGCTGTTGATATACAGGCCGTTGGCTCCCCGCAGCGGCGGCGGCGTCATCTGCGTGATGCCAAAATCATAATAGAGCGCCTGCACCGTCTGGATGCCCTGCACGCTGTAGGGCGTGCGGCACAGGCCGGGTCGCCACAATTTGAGGATGAAGACCTCGCCGCTGGTGTCTGCCACGCGGTAAACCCACGCGCATTCGCCATGTGGCAAAAACGTGAGCTGTTCAACGGCCAGATGATAGGTATGCAGCAGCCAGTAATACAGCGCGTCGTGGGTGAGTTCCGCTTCGGTAATCATGCAGGATAACCTTGTGCGAGCCATCCCGTGACTCGCGTGGGCATTTATCATTCTCATTGTATTGAAGTTTGGCGGGGACGCGAATGTTTGACGACAACGGGAACAGAGAAACCGCATTTAACGTCTTTAGTATGCATCAGGGGTTATAACACAAAGACGACGGTGCGAAAGAGAAATAATGGACGGTCTGCTGACAAGCCTGCTCAACAATCCAACCCTGCTGTATGTCCTGCTGCTGTTCGGGTTATGGGTGGCGATTACCGGGGCGCATGTGCCAGGGACGGGCGTCATTGAAATCGCCGCGCTGGTGCTGATCGGCATGAGCCTATATGTGCTGACGCTGCTGCCCACCAACTGGTTCGCCTTCATGCTGCTGTTGGGCGGCGCGGTGTGCTTCTTCCTGCTGCCGTATGTCTCGCAGCGCTACGCGCATCTGGCCGAGGTGGGATTGGTGCTCCAGGCGCTGGGCGGCGTGATGCTCTTTCCAGAGCGCGGCGTGTCGCTGCCTGTAATCGTCGTCACTGTGCTGGTGGCAGGCGTCTACAATCGCTTCGTCCTCATGCCGCTGCTGCGCGTGCCGCAGGGCAAGACCGAGTATCATGAGCAGACGGAACTCATCGGCGCGGTGGGGCGCGTCGTCAAGCCGCTTGATCCGACGGGCAGTGTGCTGATTAAGGGGGAAATCTGGTCGGCCCGCAGCGATCAGACGCTGCCGCGTGAAACAGAAATCATCGTGCTGTCGCGCCAGGGGCTTGAGCTGATCGTCGAAAAGGCCAAACGCGACGAGGGGTGAAACTCAGGGGGAAGAGGGAAAGACCTCATATGATTGGTGTTTTAAGAAAAAATAGGGCGACTCATGAGTCGCCCCTACAGGATATTTGTAGGGGCTGGGCACGCCAAGCCCTCCGATAAGGCCAAACCTGTTTTGGTTCTTGATCAGCTTCATGACCCACTTTAAGGAGACGACATGCCAACAGAGCAACAGTTGATTCAGATCGCTGTGATTGTCTTTATCGTCATTATCGTATGGTCGCTGATCCGCTACAGCATTCGTGTGCTGTGGGAGTATCAGCGCATTGTCGTCCTCCGTCTCGGCCACTATCGAGACACACGCGGGCCGGGCTTGATCTTCGTCATCCCCTTCTTTGAGACGGTCTACACCATTGATCTGCGCGAAAAATTTCTCGATATCCCGTCGCAGCGCGGCATCACCAGAGACAATGCCTCCATCGATATTGATTTCCTGGTCTACTATCGCATCATTGATCCCAAGCTGTCGGTGCTGCAAGTGGAAAATGTCGCCAGCGCCTCAATCAATCTTGCGACGACGACGCTGCGGGCCGTCATTGGCGATATTGATCTCGATGATGTGTTGAGCAAGCGCGAGGCTATCAATCAGCGCCTGCGCAGCAAGCTGGATGAGGCGACGGAGCGCTGGGGCATGAAGATCACCACCGTCGAAATCCGCGAGATTGTGCCGCCCCATGCCATCCTGGAAGCGATGAACCGCCAGATGACCGCCGAACGCGAGCGCCGTGCCGAAGTCACACGCGCCCAGGGCGAACGCGAGGCTGCGATTAAAGTGGCGGAGGGCGAACGACAGGCAGCGGTGCTCAAGGCGCAGGGGGATCGGGAATCGGCGATTTTGCGGGCGGAAGGCGAACGGCAGGCGCAGTTGTTGATCGCCGAGGGCTTTGCGTCGTCATTGGAGGCCATCAATGCGAAGGCGGGCGATCTCAACGAGAAGACGCTGATGCTGCAATATCTGGATACGCTGCAAAAGATTGGCAGCAGCCCGTCCACACGCTTTGTGCTGCCGACGGAGATTATGCAGTTGGCGCAGCGCTTCACAAGCAATCTGGGCGGCTCCCCCCGGAGCAACGGTACAGGCCACGCCTCGGACAATGGCAATGGCAGCATGAAACCGGACTAATCATATACAGCGCTTTACACCAGAGCGACTTTATCGATATATATAGACATATTACATAAAGAAACCTTAATTGACTTAAAAGTGTTTCTAGATACATTGTATCTAGAAACACTTTTAATTTCCTACATTTAAGGATGGTATTGTGAAATCGTTTCGTCCTCTCTCTGAAAATTCAGGAGTAGATCGTCGAACTTTTCTAAAAGGTGTTGGTGGTGGTTTGACAGCATTCATCCCAGCGGCAATTGGTCTGACCAATATTCCCTCAGCACAAGCTGCTCCAACCAGATGCGTTGAAAAGACCTGCAGCTCAGTAACGACAAATCCATGCATAAACGGTTACATTTATAACGTCACCCAGACGACTTGCGTGGATAAATATGACCATGGTTTCTGTTCTTATGGGGAAACAAAAATGAAAACTGGACGTACCTGCTAAAACGGAGTGAATCATGGAAACTTACATTTTCAAACAGTATGACACCGTGTATTGTAATGTGAAGGTTACAATGACACTCAAAGTGAACCTCATTCATCGCAGTGAGTGGGCGGTCCACGGAATATCTGAGCCAATTCCTACTGTGCAAGCACTGCTTGACCAGAAGGATCGTGCTGTAGAAATCACTGATGTGATTTCAGATGTCCATCATCAATGTTCGTATGATTTGATCTCTAAGCAATTTCCAAATTTAGACTGGAACGATTATATCCCTCAGAGTGAAAGTGTCTGGACTGTGCATGAAGGCTATGTTATCGACAAGGACTCTTTCGAGGCAGAGAAACGCCGTCTTAAGCTCCCGCCATACGATAAATAAGCTTAAGATCACCCTCATCTAAAGATGGGGGTGGAGATATCCATAGATTTTAACGGCAGGGGACATCGGGTTTCAACCCGGTGGGGAATGCCGTTTCTGTTCTTTCGTTTTCCTTGTACAATAACAGAATGGTCAATCATTAAACGATCATCCGATGATTAAAATCCTCAAAACCTATCGCTACCGCCTATACCCGACTGACGAACAGACCTTGGTGTTGACAGAACTGCTGGATCTGGGTCGCTGGCTGTACAATCACGCTCTGGCCTACCGCCGCAAGCGCTGGTTCGAGTCGCGCTACAGTGCTCGGCACTCTTCTTATCACAGGGATGTTCTCTTCTCCTGTTGCCATCCTCAATGTTCTGACATTCATTGTTTTCCTCGGTGCGAAAATACGACTTGCAACGAAAGATCCTGATGCCGAATGCGGTTGCTTTGGACGACAGCAAAGAGCCTCGATTGATGCAGCAAGCTTGGCAACATCCATTATTTTTGTGTTTCTAGCTCTCTTCAATTTAGCCTTTGCAACAGCGAATAGTGTTCCACCGACTATACGTTTTACCGCATTTGCGTGTCATGTCGCTTACAGCATCTTGTGTATGACCAATATCCTCAAGAGACGTCATGTTCAGTTCGGTCTGAAGATGTAATCCCTTACAATTGTAAGGGGTTGGCGAAAACATAGAGTGTTGTCCTATCACGAATAAACTCGTATTCGAAATCACGGTTCGTAGGGGGCGACCCGCTGGGTCGCCCCCTACACTCCATCCACTTTGTTTATGAACAGCTTCAGCCCTTGGCGTCCTCTCTTGCGCCACAGCGTTATCACAATTTCACTCTCTATTCCTCTCAACCTCATCGCCCCGTTAGGATGTCTTTAGATTTAGTGCCTATGATAAATATCGGAAAGTCTAATTTACTCAAGGATATCAACGATGATTTTCTCCAAAAAATGGCTTGTTCTTGCAACCGCCCTGCTCCTTGTGCCTGCCTATGCACAGGATGCGACCCAGGAGGCCACGCCCGACGCGATGACCACCGCCGAAGCCACCATGGAGCCTGTTATTCTCGCCGATACGATCACATTTACGTCCCCTGTCGCAGGCTTGCAACCGGAGGGCGTGGAATGGGATGCCGATAATGGGCGCTTCCTGGTCGGGTCGCTCACCCAGGGCACAATTTACAGCGTGACGCCGCATGATGATGGCACAGCCGATATTGCGCCGTTCATCGAAGACAAAGACCTCAAATCAACCGTTGGCCTGGAAATCGATCACGTCAACAATCGTCTGCTGGTCGTGAACAGCGGTGCATCGGCCTTTGGCGGCGGGCCGGGCGGCGCTGGTCTGGCGGCGTATGATCTGGAGACGGGCGAACGCGCCTATCTGGTGGATTTCACCAGCCTGTACAAGAGCAAGACCCATTTTGCTAATGATGTGGCAGTTGATGACGAGGGCAACGCCTATGTCACTGACACCTTTGCGCCTGTCCTGTACAAAGTCACGCCAGAGGGTGAGGCCAGCGTGCTGATTGAGGATAAGCTGCTCACCAATCCCAACTTTGGCACGAATGGCATCGTCTATCATCCGAACGGCTATCTCATCGTTGCCAACTCCGGCGATCAAGCCCTGGTGAAAGTGACATTAGACAGTAAGCCGACAGTAACACCGATAAAGCTTGAGACGCCCCTTGGCATTGATGGCATGGTCCTGACCACGAACTCGGTGTTCACAGATCAGGCTGCGATCTATGCTATCGCACGCGATGAGAAGAATGATCAGTACATCGTCACTCTGCTTATTGATGAGGAGCGGCAGGCAGCCATTTGGGGGTTTGCGAGCAAAATCACCGGGGATGCCACAACCATCACGCTGGTGGGCGATACACCCTATTACATCAACGCCTACTTAGGCGACATGTCACGCACCGAGTACGAACTCATCGCATTCCAGGTAGAACAGGCCTAAATATAACAAGCGCAGAGACATCTGTCGTCTCTGCGCTCCGATCTTCGGACATGCTTATAAGCCTATCGATTCACAAACCGATAGCCAACGCCGCGTGAGGTGATGATGTAATCGGGCTGCTGGGCGTCTTTTTCGATCTTCTGGCGCAGATAATGAATGTACAGCTTCAAACTGTCGATGGCATCGCCGTATTCTTCACCCCAGGCTTGCGTCACCAGTTCGGAGCGCGTGACCACACGCCCGGCATTCCGTACCAGCACCGCCAGCAGATTGAATTCCTTCGGCGTTAGGTGACGGATGTCGTTGTTGACGTAGACTTCACGATTCATGAAGTTGATACGGAACTCGCCATCGTTAAACACCAACTCATCGCTCATGTTCGGGCGCGGTGAACGGCGCAGATGCGCCCGCACCCGCGCCACGAGTTCATCGTTGTCATAGGGCTTGACGATGTAATCATCGGCCCCCATTTCCAACCCGCGCACAACATCTTTCACATCGCTGCGGGCGGTGAGAAAGATGATCGGCACGTCCGACATTTCGCGCATCCGACGACACACATCCCAACCATCCATATCCGGCATCATGATATCGAGCAGGACAAGATCGGGCTGGAAACGGTAAGCTTTCCGTAAGCCTTCCTCGGCCCGAAAGGCCTTAATGGTTTCAAACCCACGCTTTTCGAGCAGGATGCTCATGAGTTGTACGGTGGCTTCTTCGTCATCCACAATAAGGATTTTTTCTGGCATTGCTGCTGCTCCCACGCCGCCCGTGTCAATTCAAACCATAACAATTCTCAAACTAGCGTATCACGGTTCGATATATAGATGCAAGCTTCGGTTTGGATTTGGACTCACTTTTTTATAGAGTTGTGATATTCTGATCGCCCTGTTTGCCACCAGTAAGGCGATTCCTATAATTCCTCACAAGATCAACTCAACAAGGCAGGTATGATATGAAAATTCCGTTCGGCGGGCGGATTCTTCTGCTAGGGTGTGGTTCGGTGTCTCGCTGTCTCCAACCACTCATCTTGCGGCATATTGAGATGGATTTCACGAAGCTCACCATTCTCGATTTCGCAGATCTGCGCGCTCTGATCCCGGATACGCTTGAAGCGGGTGCAGTCTATGCACAGGAAAAAATTGAAGACGAGAATATGCACGCCGTTCTCATGCAGTATGTGGGCGCGGGCGATATTCTGATTGATCTGGCGTGGAATATTGACGCCACCGATATTATTCAGTGGTGTCACGATCAGGGCGTAATGTATTTGAACACGTCCGTCGAAATCTGGGACCCTTACGATTTCACCACCCATCCCACCAACCGCACACTGTATGTGCGGCACATGAAGCTGCGGCGCATGGTCAAACGCTGGACGACTCCCGGCCCTACCATCGTGGTCGAACATGGAGCCAACCCCGGCCTCGCCAGCCACTGGACGAAGCAGGGGCTGGAAGACATTGCCCACACCATGATTGCACAGGGCGTCTCGCCCGAAAAACATGCTCGGCTGGAACAGGCGCTGAGTGAGCGTGATTATCCGCGCCTCGCCATGATTGAAGGCGTGAAGGTCATTCATATTTCTGAGCGCGACAGCCAGATGGCCCATGAACCCAAACGGCCTCACGAATTCGTCAACACCTGGTCGATTGAGGGCCTGCGCGAAGAGGGCATGGCCCCGGCAGAGATGGGTTGGGGCACACATGAGCGTCGTTTGCCATTGGGAGCGCATGTGCATCGCAATGGGCCGCGCAACCAGATTTGCCTCAGCCAGATGGGGATGGAGACGTGGGTGCGCTCCTGGGTTCCGAGCGGCGAGATCGTCGGCATGGTCGTGCGACATGGCGAGGCATTCACCATCAGCGATTATTTGACAGTGTGGCGCGAGGAAGATGCGCTCTACCGCCCCACTGTCCATTATGCCTATCTCCCCTGCGATGCGGCGCTGGCCTCGCTGCATGAATTTAAGATGCGGAATTACCAGATGCAGCCGGAGCGTCGCATCCTGACGAAGGAGATTAAGGATGGGCGCGATGAATTGGGCGTGCTGCTGCTCGGCCATGATTTGAACGGCTGGTGGGTTGGCTCTCAACTTGATATTCACGAGACGCGCACTCTCGTGCGCGATGAAAATGCGACGACGCTGCAAGTCGCCTCATCGATTCTGGGGGCGATGTCGTGGATGATCCGCAACCCTGAGCAAGGCTTCAATGTGCCGGACAATCTGCCGCACGAAGAGGTGCTGGCGGTGGCAACGCCCTATCTGGGAACCTGCCTGTCGGTTCAAACCGATTGGACGCCGCTCAAAGATCGCCAGAATGTGTTTGCAGGCTACGGCGAATTCATGCCGCTGCCGGAGGATGTGTGGCAGTTCGACTCGTTCTATGTGGATATCTAAATCACTCACCTTACGCAGTTTCCGATTTTACCCCTCCCTAAATCCCTCCCCACTCCGTGAGGAGGGACTTCAAGCGTCTAACGTCCGTTCTGTGGCGTCGGGAGAAGCGCATGAAGAAAAATTTGACGATGATCGCGGCGGTCTCGGCATCATTTTATGCGAGCGCGTAAGGTGAGTAAATCAATATGATGATTCGGGGTCGTCGCACACATTGATCGACAATCCGTAGGGGTGTAATAACGTGGTCGGGATTTTCACGTCATCCTATAGGTTCTCAACGGGTCACGGTGTTTTTGGGCGCAGCACGCTGCGCCCAAAAACACCGTTTTACGGCCTTCAATCGGGAGGGTGGCCCCTGTAGGGACAGGGCCTGCCCTGTCCACACGTTCGGACAAGGCCTGCCCTGTCCACACGTTCGGACAAGGCGGGCCTTGTCCCTACGACCCCATCGTTTATGCCTCATGATCAATGTGGCGGGGTCATAGGGACACAAGCATCATCAATCTCCTCCTGTATTCCACTTATCTCTCCATTTCTGTGCGCGTTAACATTGCATTATCATCCGTTGCAGCGCCCCTAAATTATGCTACACTGCGAGAGCAACGGAATTCCAACCAAATAAGTCGTTGCTGATAAGATCGTGACTCACCTCCCCAAAACACCAGTGTAAGCATCCCCATCCCTAAAGGGAGGGGCTTTTAGCCTCAGTGCTTACCAGACTTGGCCTGAAAAGGCTCCGTTAGAGGCGAATACATAGGCACTTCGGAATGCCTCACCAGTTCCG
>DAOTUR010000374.1:0-2995 GCA_034436915.1 Anaerolineae bacterium | reverse complement strand
AAAATGTATTTTGGCGTAGGGACAGGGCCTGCCCTGTCCGTTCATCGCGTGAAAATGGACAGGGCAGGCCCTGTCCCTACACGAATCATGCATAACATTTTTCATTATCAAACGGTCTCTAACACTTACCTTCTTATACATCCGGCATTTTGGGCCAATCTGCCACCTTCGCTATAATTTCGCAGACGATAGAGGGGACAGCTATGATTCGTGTCAATGTGGCAGCGGCCATCGTGCGAGATGGGCAGATTCTTGTGGTCGAGTTCAGTGATGAAGAGGGATATCACTACAACCTGCCGGGCGGCGGCGTCGAGGAGGGCGAAACGATCCTGGGCGCACTGGCGCGGGAGGTGGTGGAGGAAACAGGCGTTGAGGCGGAGATCGGGCCGCTGTTGATGATCTGGGAACAGATTCGCAATCGTGGCACGTTACGCAGCCCGCGCCACAAAATCGGCATGATCTACAGCGCCACGCTCAAAGACGGGCAGGAGCCGGATCGTGAACACCACTACGACAAAGATCAAATCGGCGTGCGCTGGATTCCGCTGGATCGGCTGCCTGTGGTTGAAACCATCAATTATTTTGGCGCTCAACTTCTGGAGATTCTTCAGGCCGCCGAAAAAAGATAATTTTAGATATCCGGGGATAGGCACATGTCACTCATCGAACTCACGGTCAAGGTTGATCATCAGTATCAGGTGTGGATTCAGGTCAGTCGCAAGGCGCTGGCCGATGGCAAGGTCGATTGTGACGAGGCCCGCCACTGGCTGACATGGTATAAGGGGCGCAAAAAAGACCTCGATCTGCTCAAGCGCGAGATTCGCCTGGATATCGGCTCGATTCGCGGCGTGTTCAAGGTGCGGTTGGCGTCCACCGCGCTCGGCCACAAGACCGATGTCCGCAATGAGCAGACGCTGGCCCTGGCCCCCTACGAAGAACTGCTGCGAAAGATCGAACGCCTCTCCATCGAAGGCGAACGACTCAAGCCGACGCTGGAACGCTTCGTTGAGCGCGATTGTCCGCCAGCGGTGGAGGAAGCGGCGACGACGGAAGAGCGTTAGGGCTTCTGTGAGATGTGTTTGGTTAGGGGCGCAGAACAGCGTGGTTTGCATCGCCGTCCGTTCATTTGAGGTGGGATTATCGTAGGGGCGACCCATGGGTCGCCCCTACAAAAACGCTGTGACCTATTGTGACCCTACCATGTGATGCGAAAATCGTGATCAGTAATGATTCAGCTATCCATGCGACAAAGGCCGTTGTAGGGGCGCGATGCATCGCGCCCACGCCAAATCCCCTACAAATCACCAGGGCACGATCCATCGTGCCCCTACAAACCCACGATTCTCACGGATAGGTGAATGATTACCGTGATCACGTTATCATGCATACCTACCAGTATGCTGCATCCAACCCTCTCACGTCAGCGTGTTTTCTCCCACCCGCCGCGCCTTGCATTGGCTCTAGGATTGACACACTCTCCCTCGCAAGGTAGGCTAACGGACGGAAGCCATTGTGGGACGAATAGAGTTTGCATGATCGCAGAGCAGCAAGGGCAGCGTCGACTGCAAGTGTTTAATGCTGGATTGAATTTGTATCGTCGCACGCTGAAGCGCTTTCGCCCGGCGCATGTGGCGGTGCATTGGATTCTCACGCATACGGCCATCCCGCTGCTGGAGCGTATGCGGCATTTCAAGACCATGCCCGATGATCCGTTCTGGTTTCGCCTGGAACTGCTCATGTATCAACACGAACCGGAGACCGTTGCCTGCCTGCGGACGCTCGTCCAGCCCGGTATGACCGTGCTGGATGTGGGCGCACATGTCGGCTATTACGCCCGTATGTCAGCGCGAATCGTCGGTGAGACGGGCCGTGTGATCGCGTTTGAGCCGCATCCGCGCAATTTTAGCGTCCTCCAGGGCAATGTCGCCGATTACCCCCAGGTGACACTCTTTCAACGCGCCGCCGCCGAAACCGAAGGCACAGCCGAGCTGTTCGATTATCTGATGATGTCGGCCAGCGGGTCGCTCCATTACGATGAATCTCTGCGCGATGTGCAGATGGCCCACACGAGTGAGCAGGATGTCGCGCCGCGTCTCGATGGCGATTTCCAGATGCAGACCTTCCACGTCCGCACCACGCCGATTGATGAGGCATTGGCTGAATTGGGCGTGAAGACCGTCGATGTCGTGAAGATGGATATTGAAGGCGCGGAGATGAGCGCTCTGCTTGGGATGCGCCAGACGATTCAGCGTTCACCCGGCCTCAAACTCATCATGGAATACAATCCGCTCGGCTTGAAGGCGTTCGGACACAATCCCGCCTCGGCCGTGCGCGACGTGCTCAATCTCGGTTTTGATCGCGTGGAGGTGCTGGAAGCTAACGGCACGCGCACCGATTACACCCACGATGAGCCGGGGATGCAGCGCCTCACGACCCGTTTGATGCAAAATATGGGCGTGACGAATCTGCTGTTCTCCAAAAACGCTTAATCCTCTATGTCCTGCGAGGGCTATATCAATTTTCATGGCTCCCCGCTCTATCGCCTGCGTGATCTCTGGTATCTGCTCATGGAGATTGTGATCTTTGGCCTGGCGGTGCTGGCGCTGTTGAGGTTGGACCGCCCTGATCTGACGCTGATTCTGGCGCTTATGGTCATCATCAATATCGGGCTGACCTTCCCGCTCAAGCAGCGGCCCCAGGCATCGCAGCAAGTAGCGTAGGGACACGGCCTGCCGTGTCCACAAGTTCGGACATGGCAGGCCATGTCCCATTTGCAGCAATTTAAGGATATATGGCCTCTGATCAGCAAGCGGCATCCGCTCTCACCAGAGGCTAAAGCCGTCTGTCTAGGGATTACGAAGCCCCGTAAACGGGGCTCATGGCGCGGGCGGGTTTGTAGCCCCATTCATGGGGCTTTGTCAGTGTAGGCGGACGGCTTTAGCCTCCGACAACGCGGCGAGCAATGTCCGATTGTCTTAAGTTGGTGCATATGGGA
>DAOTUR010000373.1:0-3546 GCA_034436915.1 Anaerolineae bacterium | reverse complement strand
TCCCATATGCAGCAACTTAAGACAATCGAACATTGCTCGCCGCGTTGTCGGAGGCTAAAGCCGTCCGCCTAGCGTGACAAAGCCCCATGAATGGGGCTACAAACCCGCCGGCTCCCGCGTCATAAGCCCCGTTTACGGGGCTTGGTACTTCCTAGACAGACGGCTTTAGCCTCTGGTGAGAGCGGATGCCGCTTGCTGATCAGAGGCCACATATTAAGTTGGTGCATATGGGACACGGCCTGCCCTGTCCACCCATTCGGACGCGGCGGGCCAGGACATGGCGGGCCATGTCCCTACACACCGCCATCAATATCGTTGTGGCGGGGTACGACGCTAATCTCCCCCCCATTGAACCACGAAACAGGCCCCCAAAGTCAAGAGATTGGACACACAAGGGGTGCATTTGGTCATGAGCGGAGGGCAAGCGTTTGCGAGGCGCGTTGACACATCTTCCTTTCGCCTCGTATAATGCGGAGCGCAATTCTGGTTATTAGTCTGTGGAGTTCCTCATGCATCGTTTTCGGCGCGTTCTGCCCGTTCTGCTGCTGCTGTTCGGCCTGTGGCAGATCGGACTTCCAGCCCAGGCACAAGATAATTTGCTCAAGAATCCCGGCTTTGAAGGGACATATAGCGGGATCGGTACGCCAGACGGTTGGGATGGGGGCAGTATCACCTCTCCCCGCACCGAAAGCTGGATGAACCTCACGGCTCTCTTCTTCCCGCATACCGCCGATAAAGCCTATGAAGGCACGCGCTCACAAAATATTGGGCGCGGCGATGCCACCTTCAGCGCGGGCGTCTGGCAAAAAATCGATAACATCCAAGCGGGAACACGGCTGCGCTTTACGGCCTGGGTTTATCTGGAGAATCAGGCGGGCGCAAACTCGCGCATCCGCGTGGGCATCGACAGCAACAACTACGGCAGTCCGCTCGATGATATGACCTGGTCGTCCTATGCCACCGTCCTCAACAGTTGGCAGGAGCTCAGCGTTGAGGCCACTGTGCCAGCGGGCTATGTGACTGTATATGTGTTTGCGACGCAGGATTGGCCCAAAGAATCCAATCAGGTGTATATCGATCAGGCATCGCTCAAAGTCGTTGGCACAGGTCAGCCCATTAGCCAGGCGACTGCCGCCCCTGGCAGCACAGGCGTCGCGGTTGTCCCCGTCGTGCCAACCACGCGGCCCCAGGTGTATGCACCGTCCGTCTCGGCACAGGACAAAGACGCCAGCGATGGCATCACTCACACGGTGCAGTCGGGCGATACGCTGGCCGCGATTGCGGTGGCCTACGGCACAACCGTGACCAAGATCGTTGAACTCAACGGGATTGATCGCCGTGCGATGCTGGCGCTCGGCCAGAAAATCATCATTTCTAAGCCCAGCGGGGGCAGCACCACCACGACGGATACGCAGCCCACCAGCGCCGCACCCGCCGCGACAGTCCCCAGTGAGACGGTGGCCGAGCCGACCAAAGCCGATACCAGCGCCGCCCAGCCCACCACCGCTGTGCAGCAGCCAACAGTGGCACAGCCCACAACCGATGGCAATGCGCTCTCGTCGATCTTAGGGACACCCACCCAGGCCGCCGCTGCGCCCACTACTGCCGCCCCCGCCGAGAATACGGCTGTGTCGTCCCCGACACCGCAGCCCACTGATGTGCCTGCGCCCTCGGCCACGACTGCCCCCACAGAAGCGGCAGCGCTGCCCACCAACACGCTGGCGGCCACATCCGTCGCGGTGGCAGCCACACCGCTGGAAGCTGGGGTGTGCGTCACTCTGTTCGAGGATAAAAATCAAAATCGCTTCCAGGAAGAGACCGAATCTGTCCTGCCCGGCGGCGTCATCACCCTGCGCGATTTGCAAGGCAAAGATGTGGCGACCCACCAGACGACAGCCGATGCAAAGCCCTTCTGTTTTACCAATCTGACGCCTGCCACGTATAATCTAGGCGTTGTGCCGCCCACAGGCTACGGTCTGACGACCACCAGCGCTCTCACCGTGAATGTTCAGGTCGCTACCCAGTTCCAGGTCAATATTGGTGCGGCCCAGGGCGTCACGCCGCCCGTAACGCCCACGCTCGATACGACGCTGGCCCAGGCTGTGACGGATGTGGACGCCGCCTCAACATCGAATGGGCCGCTGGTGTTGATCTTCGTTGGCTTGATCGCGGTGGTGGCGATTGGCGCGGGCGTCCTGATTTTCGTCATCCGCCGCCTGTAAGAGAGGATTTTCCATGAACTTGATGCGATATTTTCAACCAGGGCCACAGCGTCCTCATATCCGCCGCGCCCTACACGGGCTTGGACTGCTTGGTGTGGTCGGCCTGCTGGTGGTCAGCGGCGTCTCGGCCCAGACCAACACCGGTCAGATCTGCCTGAGCGCGTTTGAAGACAGCAACGGCAACCAGCTCAAAGATCAGGGTGAGGCTCCGATCACGCAGAATATCGTCGTGACGCTGGCCGATGCTCAGAACGTGATCACCCAGAGCAAGCTGCTGGATGATTCGCCGCTGGCCTCCAATGGCGTGATCTGCTTTCAAAATCTGCCAGCGGGCCAATATACGCTCTCAGCCACCAGCGCCAATTATGACCCGACGACTAATACATCGTTCCTGACAGGCGTTGATGCCAGCGGCACAGTGCAGCGCTTTGATTATGGCGGCAAGGTGGTGATCAGCCGTGCGGCAGCGCCCACTGCCGTCAACGGTGCAGCGCTGACTCCGCAGCGCCAGAGCGCCATCATTGAGCGGATTCTTCGCAGCAGCATCGGCGCGATGATCGTCACGTCGCTGCTGGCCCTGCTCGGCGTGATTGTGTACTGGTTTGGCTTTCGTCTGCCGCCGCGCTCACGGGTGGCCCGCAGCACAGGCCAGTATCCGTCGGTGTATGCTGCGCCGATGGCGGGCCAATATACGCCCAATACGCCGATGCGCCCGATTGATCCGTCTACCGGGCAGGTGCGTGGCGCTATGCCCATGCCGCCGCTGGCTGTGCCCCCCACCAGCTTTGATGACACGGGGCCGATCAGGACGGTCAAGCCCGCCGATGTGCCTATCGTTCCAGAGAGCCAGACGCTGCCCGATGAACTCGTGCCGCCCGCCTCTGATGACGATACGGGCCGCTATCGCCCGCCGCGCGACTAATTTTTCCTCACCACCCATTTGTAGGGGCGCAGCGGGCTGCGCCCAATAGGTTTGATCGCATTCAAGGGCGCAGCCCGCTGCGCCCCTACGATCCCAACACAACGATAAATAGTAGGGGCACGGCCCGCCTTGTCCGAATGTGTGGACACGGCAGGCCGTGTCCCTACGACAACATCCCGCCATCCTGCCCACCGACCAGCACGTCGCGCCCCTACAAAAACGCGCCCCCCACATCAAACCCCGACTTAAGATCTATATCGCTCGATAACCCCGATACGATACAGTCAGATACCCCACGCCTAAAGGCGGGGGCTTGCAGTTATGGCGGGCTTGAAGCCCAAGACACACACCGCGTATGGCGGAATGACTGCCGCCCGGCGTCCGATATTGACCGCCGCGTTC
>DAOTUR010000372.1:0-2763 GCA_034436915.1 Anaerolineae bacterium | reverse complement strand
ACGTAGGGCATCGACGCGGTAGACAAAGCGCCCCTGTTCCTCAGCGGTTTCGTAGTATCCCAGAAAGTGATAGGGATCATCCGGCATCGGCACGACAGCGCTGAATTCTGAAGAGACTGTGCCTTGTGTGACAGTGACCTGATCCCTACTCCAATGCGCGGTAAAGAGTAGTTCATTGACCACAAAGGTTTGATTGACCAGATTTTGGGCAAAAGTCGTTTTGTCTTGATAGATAAAGGCTGTCGAGCGATTTAGACGCACAATAATCGTTTCTTGCGCTACAGTCACACGGCCCACCCAATACTCAACAGGGGATTGTGCCTGCAAAGACACTGCCAAAATTAAACCCCACAGAACAACAAGCCAACGCAGACACACAAATTTGTTGTCTCTCAATTTAATTTCCTTCATCTGGTTTCATTAACTCAATAGGCGTTGCACGATGGTGCTGTAGGATGCCAAGTATTTTGGGATTGTCGAGGCATAGATTTTACAAGGTGTGTCAGGAGAGCTGGAACTGAAGCCAAGATAACAGAGACTGACCTATGTGTATGAACCAAATGCTGGCCCACTACAGTCAATCACTAAAAGTGATGTTGTTGGCGAATCCCTCAAACAAATTCAGAAACCGGATTTTTAGAGCAAAAGCTTCCAACATCCAGCTCAAAACGATAAATGTTTCATGCAGAATTTGAGTTCGCCAACAACATCAAAGTGCGGATGAGCCTCTAACTGGGTGTAGACCACGTTAGACTCAGGCTGTGAAATGCAGTGTTCTTTTATACAAACAAGGGTTCCATGCCTAACTCGGCGACCATTTTTTCCATGACATCATCCGGGGTACGGTGGTTGAAGTTGCTGGCAGCTTCAAGCATAGTGGGGAGGATATGAATATCACCAGCAGTGTTGAGAAAGATACCCTCCTGTCCCAATACCCAGTGAACGGCTTTTTCGATGCTGGAAGCATCCGTGAGAGGTTCATACCAGGTACTATGGCCATGCTTTTCAGTAGGGTAAGGACGCCGTGTAATCGACTTAATGGTCTGCACTGCAAACTCACGCTCTCTTGAGAGACGCAGCACTTCATTAAACCCTTCGGCATAGACAGGATTTTTCATCATGACATAGTTATAAGGTAACAAGACAGAATCAAAGTCGTAGTGTGCGAGGCTCTTCTGATGCATCGCTACGATGGCAACATCATGCCCCGTAACACCGATGTACTTCACCAATCCTTGTTGCCTGGCTTCCAGCAAATATTGTAAGGCACCGCCTTCACCCATTGCGACTTGCCACTCCTCCTCACCAACCAGGTAGTGCAATTGGATCATATCAACCGAATCGACTTTGAGGCGTTCCAGCGAGCGCAGAAATTCTTCTCTTGCTTCGTTATAGGTGCGTTTACCTGTTTTGGTTGCCAAGAAGAACTGGTCGCGCAGTCCACGCTCCATCCACGGACCAATACGTTTCTCCGAATCGCCATAGCTAGCAGCAGTATCAATGTGGTTGATGCCATATTTCAGCAGCACATCGAGTGTTTGATCGGCTTCAGCCTGGGTCACGTTGCCAAGCGCGGCTGCGCCAAACAGGGTTCGGGTGCTCAGGTGTTTCGTGCGTCCAAAAGGTGCTTTTGCAATCGTCATAAAGGTATCCTTCTTGGGAAAATTTTGTAACAGGATAATGATGTTCCTCGTGCGACAGGTTCACAGAGGTTCGCTCGTTTGCTGTCACTCCCAGCTCTTAACAGGATTTTCACTCTTTCTGCCAAAGCCTTATTCCCTTCATTTTATCACGCCCATTTGCCTGGAAATGACACATGAGTGAGAAACAGAGAAAGCTGTAGAACGACCCAATCAGCTGAGTGGAGTGAGACCATGCCTTTGATGGTTTTCCTTTCGTCCATTGATGCCCAGCTGCGGCGGGTTAGATGTACTCTTAAATGCAGTCTGGTAGAAGGCACGGAATGGCGAGGAAAAAGCGATTGATAGAGCTTTACAGATCACAGACGAAGAGAATGAGATTCTACGAGTGACGAAAAAGCCGCTCACAGAAACCAATGTGATGGTAGCGATTCAGATTGTGGAAGTGAATCGGCTGCCATCGGCGAGTTATGAGCTGGAGGAGGGTCAGAATTTGCCAAAGAAAACACAGAAAGAGAGCGCAAGGCCCTCTCTCGCTATGTTTTAAATCCCTATCATCTTTTGTCCCTGTATGACGTGAACAGGTGCTGATCATGACATTATCTACAGTTTCATGTGGCATTATTCGTGATTGAGTCTGCTCAATTAAGAGGGATTATCCCTGTGGAGGGGTTGTGCTGTGAGCAGGTTTATAGGCCAACAATCTCAGCGCATTCGCCACCACAACGAGGGTGCTGCCTTCATGCAAGAAAACTGCGACGCCGAGTTGAACAATGCCGAGGACGGATGTAACGATTAGCAGTGCGATCACGCCGAATGAAATGAAGAGATTCTGCTGGATGATCTGGCGGCTCGCACGGCTGAGTCCTACGGCAAATGGCAGCTTGCTCAGATCATCACCCATCAATGCGACATCGGCTGTTTCCAGAGCAACAGCTGTCCCTGCCCCCCCCATCGCAATCCCGACAGTAGCGGTGGCGAGGGCAGGCGCATCATTGATGCCATCGCCGATCATGGCAATCGCCTTATACTGACTTTCAAGCTTTTTAATGATGTTGAGTTTGTCTTCGGGCATCAATTCAGCCTGAACTTCAGTCAGCCCCACTTGAGCAGCGATATTTTT
>DAOTUR010000371.1:0-3745 GCA_034436915.1 Anaerolineae bacterium | reverse complement strand
GGTGAAATTAATATGTTCACGATGGTTCTTGTAGGGGCATGGCGTGCCAAGCGTAGCCACCGAAGGTATGCCCAGGGTTTGGCACGCCAAACCCCTACATAAATACCCTCTGTGATCTTCTGTGAACCAGAAAAATTTAAGATGCAATCGCCCTGCATGTCATGAGTCTGTCATGAATCTGCTTTCAGCCGGGGGTCGTTGACTACAACCGCGTCTTCAAATCCGCAATCATGGTATCGAGCGGCGTCAGATATTCGTATTTCGCCACCCATTGGCCGCTGGCATTCAGCACAAAGACCGCCGCGGTGTGGGCAATATCATACTCCCCGGCGGCATCTTTCGGCTCCGACTCGGCCACAAGGTTGAAGGGCGCACCATATTTCAGCACATCCTGCACATCCCCGGTCAGACCGATAACGAACGGCGTGCGGCTGTTAGCAAGACGCTGCTTCATGACCGCCGGGGTGTCGCGTGCGCCATCCACGCTGATGAAGACGAAATTGACCTTATCTGGCCCAACCGCCTCATTGAGACGCAGAAATTCGCTTAACGTCATGGGGCACACATCCGGGCAGTGGGTAAAGCCAAAGAAAATCAGCGTGGGTTTGCCGCGCAAATCGCTCAGGCGTGTGGGCTTGCCGTCTTGATTCGTCAGCGTAAAATCGGGGACATCCTGGGGCGGATTCACCAGTGTGATGCCCGTAAAATCACTCTCTCCCGCCGCATGATCATGTCCGGTATTGTTTGAGGAGCGGCTGAGAGACACCAGACCGATGATCAACAGGACGATGGCTGTTCCCACGCCAACAAAGATCAAGAGGATGGTGGTTGATTGATCGCGTTTGGTTTTTTCCGTCATCGAGTCCCTTTCAAAGAGCAGATCGTTGATCGGACAATCTTAGCCGCTGGCTCCCCCCCTCCACAAGAGGCACTTCGTTTATAATAAGTCTGCTCTGATCTGTAGCATAACACTGCCGTCGAGGTGATAAGCGGCTCAAACGTTGAGGATGTTTATGGTCAATATCGATCCGTTGGCACGGGCGCGGCTCTCGCTGGAAGGTCTTTCCATCGGCGATGCCCTGGGCGGTATTGTTGTGCTGGCTTCTGGCGAATCCACTCTTCCCGCCGAGTGGAAAGAGCATCGGGAAGAGCTGCCTAATTGGGCGCTGGTTGACGACTGACACCATCAGGCTTTTATGGCCCCACTCTGCTCCTGGAGCAGCCCGCCCGATTGCAACTGCTGCCAGATGTTTGGCGAGGGCAGGATGACAGCATCCAGCCGTCCCACGAGCGCCATCACGCCCGTAATGCTCATGGTATGTGTGAGGCGTGCCATATACTCGGCTGAATACGGACAGCCCGCCATCAGCCACCACGATGCATTGCCAATCACGCACGAGGCGATATGGTTTGCCATCAGCACGACAGGCAGATCGGCAAACTGAGGGATATTGGCAAACACCTGTGTGATATGCTCCACAACATAGTGGCGAAAGCGCTCTTGAATCAGCCACGATTTGGGGCCTGTCATCAAAGTACGCATCACATTGGCATTTTGACCAATGAACTCAAACAATTTCAAATTCGGCGGCGGTTGGCTCAAATCGAGAGCATAGGTGGCCTCTGAGGGGGGCAGCACAAGCTTAAGCTGCTGATAAATATCCTCCAGACAGTCGATCAGCAGATCATCTTTTGTGCCATAATGACGATAAAACGTAATCCGCGCTGTGTTGGCGGCCTCTGTAATCTCCTGAATCTGAATCGCCTCGTAGGGTTTTTGCTGGATGAGCAGCAGCAGCGCTTCCTGGAGCGCCTGCTTTGAGCGTTGAATGCGTCGATCCATTTTTAGACACCTGTCGTCTATGTTACACAGCTAACTTTTACCTGATTGACTGAGATACCACATGTATCATATTCTATTTTCATCAACATATAAAGACATGAAGGAACTTGACACATGGTCGCCACCACCACCCCCCTCACCACACCCTCCGATGCGCCTGGCCCGCACGGATTTGCCGCCCTGAAAACAATTTTGGCCTTTCTGCGTTCCACCGGAGTCCCGCTCGGCCATCTCAAGCAGCTACGAGACAAATATGGCGATATCGTCCATCTCAACGTCGCCGGACGTTCGATTTACACGATCAATCATCCTGATCTGATTCAGGAAATTCTGGTCAAGCGCGTGCCTGACTTCCACAAGTTGGATGGCATCTCGGATAAGCCCACCGCTCTGGGCATGTTCCTGGGCAAAGGCATCCTGACTGCCGATCATGAGGACTGGAAGCCGCAGCGCAAGATGATTCAGCCACTGATGCACACCAAGCATATTCAGAGCTATGCCGACACCATGACGCAGTTTGCCGAGAAGCTCATCAGCGAGTGGTCAGATGGCACAGCCCGCGATATTCACCAGGACATGACTCAGGTCACGATGTGGATTATCGTTGATACGATGTTCGGCACGACGCTGGACGCCAGTGATCGCCTCAAGCACACAACGGATCTCGCCCAGGGCCTTGCCATCAAGGGCGTGACGAACTTCATCTCTCTTCCAGGGGCCGCCAAGCGCACGGAAGAAAAAGTCCGTGAGATCAATGCGGATCTGGATCGGCTGGTACAGCGCTTCATGGCAGATCGCCCGGCAATGAGTGATCGCGCTGATCTGCTCACGCTGCTGATGAATACCAAAGAGGAAGATGGTCAGCCCGTCGGCTATGACTTCATCCGCAACAACATCCTGACGCTGTTCCTGGCCGGACATGAGACCACCGCCAATTCGCTCACATGGTCGTTTTACTATCTGGCCCGCAATCCGCATATCGCCGACAAGATGTATGAGGAGGTGGATCGTGTGCTGGCCGGGCGTGCGGCAACCCTGGCCGATCTGCCCAACCTGCCCTATACGCTGAAGGTGATCAAGGAAGCGATGCGAATTGAGCCAGTCGTGTCGGCCATTCCGCGCTATGTCATGGAGGATGTGACGCTCGGAGGCCATACGCTCAAGGCCAACAGCACCGTGTTTATGCCCGTGTATCTGGTGCATCATGACGAGCGCTGGTGGTCAGAGCCGGATGTGTTTGATCCTGAACGCTTCGCGCCGGAGCAGGAGGCCAAGCAGCACAAATACGCCTATATGCCCTTCGGCGGCGGGCCGCGTGTGTGCATCGGCAATCACTTCGCCATGATGGAGGCGCATATCATCCTCGCCACGATTGCCAGCCGCTATAAACTGACGATGACGACTGAGGCCGATGTGGAGCGGGTTCGCCTGATCACGACCTTCCCCAAAGATGGCTTGACGATGATGATCCAGGAGCGCCAGCCCGCGCCCGTGATGGGATAGAGCAATCGCGTCTTGTAATTATTTAGCTATCCATGAGTGTAGGGGCGACCCATGGGTCGCCCATGGACTTTAGCCCTTTTTTAGACCGAGACTGACGGTTTCACCCGTTCAGATGCTTTTTTAGGGTGATTTTTTGCCATATGGGCGGCGTAAACATCGCGCTCCCGTCCCCTATCTGGTGAATGCCGTGCTGAAAGACGGGGTGTGGTCGCTGCCGCTGTCGGCCAGCAGCCTGATCTTCTGGGCTTGGTAGCGCTGGGAGGTCGAAGTCTGTCACCGCGAGTTGAAAAGTAACTTTGGTCTCGGTCAGAAACAATGCTGGCATCCGATCTCGGCCGTCACCTCGATGCAATGGAGCGCCTGGGTCTACAGCCTGATGCTGCTGGCCGACTACCGCAC
>DAOTUR010000370.1:0-6141 GCA_034436915.1 Anaerolineae bacterium | reverse complement strand
GGTGAAATTAATATGTTCACGATGGTTCTTGTAGGGGCATGGCGTGCCAAGCGTAGCCACCGAAGGTATGCCCAGGGTTTGGCACGCCAAACCCCTACATAAATACCCTCTGTGATCTTTTGTGAACCAGAAAAATTTAAGATGCATAATCATTCACTTCTCCATGATAATCGCGGGTTTGTAGGGGCAGGATGCATCCTGCCTAAGCCAAATCTCCTACAAATCAATCAGGGCGCGATACATCGCGCCCCTACAACCGTCTTCATCGCATGGATAGCTGAATGATTACTAAGATGCAATCGCCCTATTAAGGATGGTTTATGATTCAACTCATGCACAGCTTTAATGGGGTTGCTGCCTCGCCTGCCATGCTGTGCGGACGTTTGGCAGCGATCTCACGTTGTTGGCGGGTTGACCGCTACAGGTCAACTCCTGCTGGTGCTGTAAGGTATGAGATGGGATATTGGTCGTAGGGACACGGCCTGCCGTGTCCGCTCGTTCGGATGAGGCAGGCCGTGTCCACAAAAACCCCACCGATGCAATCCCTTTAACGTTTCGACACAAAGGGCCAGGGTGTGCGATAATGACAACATATCATTAGGGAGGGGTCTTGGAACTGAAAGCCACGCGCAGTCAAATTAAACAGCACAATCACCGCCTCATTCTCCGCAGTGTGTATAACGCGATGGCCGAAACCCGCGTGGGCCTTGCCAATTTTACCGGCCTCGCCAAGCCCACCGTCTCCGAAATCGTGACTTCGCTCATGGAGCAGGGCTTTCTGGCCGAGACGGGCTACGGCGAATCGACGGAGAGCGGCGGCAAACGCCCCACGCTCCTGCGCTTCGTCCCCGATGCCCGCCATGTGATCGGGCTATCGATCACGGAGACCGGGATTGAAGCCGCCCTCGCCCATCTGGATGGCACGATCTCCGCTCGGCACAGCCTGATGTTTGCCTCCACATCTGTCCCTCTAATACGGGCGATACGTGCAACCGTGAATGCGCTGCTAGCACAGTTGGATACGCCGCGTGAGCAGCCATTTCGTCCGCCACGCCCCCTGCTGTGCATCGGCGTGGGCGTGCCAGGGCAAGTCGATATGGCCGAAGGCGTGATTGTGTCGTCGCCCCTGGCAGGACTGCAAGAGATCGCGCTGGCGGATCATCTGCGGGTGTATACAAAAGTCCCCGTCTATGTTGCCAATCAAACAGAATTGGCCGCTCGTGCTCAGATCACCTCATGGCGCGGCACAGGGGTCGAAAATCTCGTCATGCTGCTCATCCGTCAGACGATTGAGGTCAGCTTTGTCAGCGGCGGCAGCGTGTATCATGCGGGCGGCCCGCTGGGTGAGATGCGCCTGACACCGACAGGCCAATCGCTGCAAGAGGTGTTTCAATATCAAGTGCTGTGCGCTCGTTGGTCACAACTGACGGATGAACCGCTGCCGCCGCGTGCCGCCCAGGATGAAACAGCCTTTTTCCTGCACATTCGCGGACTGGCCCGCACAGGTCACACAGCCGCTCTCACGCTGTTACAGGAAATTGGGACGCATATCGCCCAGTTATTGGGTTGGGTGGTGGCCCTCATGCGGCCTGATCATATTACGGTGGCTGGCCCGCTGCACAACCTCGGCCCACAGCTCATCGAGATTGCTCGCACGCAACTGGCAGCCCAGTTGGGCGTCGAGGCGCTGCCGCGTCTGGGCTTGTCGCTGGTGAGTGAAGCCTATTTAAGCGCACGCGGCGCAATGGCCTACGCGCTGGAAGAAGAGTTGGGATTGGTAGAAAGGGGAGCAGGTATATGGGGAGCCTCGAACATGCCATCCGAACCATAGGCGTCATCACCAATGATCGCTATGGCGATTTTCAGGGGACAGTGATCAAGGGCCTGAAAAATGTCTTTGAGGCGCACAGCTACGCGCTGGTGATTGATCCCATTGCCGAAAACAGCGCCGAACCTCGGCCCATTTCCCTCAACATCGCCCGCCTGAGTGGGCTGATCGTCATTGCCAACGTTGTGCCGGATGAGTTCCTGCGCCAGATTCATGTCACAGGCAAGCCGATGGTGCTCGTCAGCCATCAAGTGCCGGATGTGCATATTCCGGCGGTCATGGTGGACAATCAGGAGGGCATCGGGCGCATGGTCGATTTCCTCGTTGACGCCTGTCACTGCCAGCGCATCGCCTATATTCAGGGCGATCTCAATCAGGTGGATGGACGCCAGCGCACCACTGCCTTCATCGAGAGCTTGCAGCGTCATGACCTGGAGATTACGCCGCCCTATCTCTTGCGCGGCGATTTTGAGACGAATATCGCCAGCCAATCGCTGCGGGCGTTTCTGGCGCAGAGGCTGCCCTTCGATGCGGTGGCCGCCGCCGATTATCGCATGGCCGCGAAAGCCATACATACCCTGCGCGAGGCGGGCTATGTCATCCCCAATGCGATTCGCGTGGTCGGCTTTGGCGATGGCCCCGATGCAGCTCAGGCGGGCCTGACCACCGTCGGCGTCGATATTGAGCGGTTGGGCGAACGCGCTGCCTATCAGCTCATCGGGCAGATGGATGGCATGGAAATTCTTGGCACGACTCTGTTGAGCACGGCGATTTTGCGCCGCGATACGGCGTAATCGAAGAACAGAGGACAGATATCAGGCAAGATTGTATGATTGTCTCCATGTTGTCTCTACTACCCTGCCACAGTGATTTTTAGGAGTAAAGGATGTTGTCGTAGGAACATGACATGTCCGAACCGATGCACATGGCGTGATTGGACATGGCGTGCCATGTTCCATGTACATCAACTTAAGCAAATCTTCCTTCGCCTGCTTCGTTTTTGTCCTGTCATCGAAAACTGAAAGCCTCCGCCTGGGGAACGACAAGCCCGCTAAAGGGGCTGATTAAAGGCTTCGAGGCTGTTTTTAGCCCCTTTAGTGGGCTTGGTTTGGTAAGGCGGAGGCTTTCAGCCTCCGACGAATGAGGCGCAACCCGACCACAATGAGCACGAAATCCTTAAGTTGGTGCATATGGGATATGGCGTGCCATGTCCCTACAAGGACATTGATTTCCCTCATTATCGCTGTGGTGAGGTACTATCTTCTGTTTAAAAGGTTTCTATGACAAACCATCTCTCCCTCGGTGTCGATCTTGGCGGCACAAAAATGGCATTGGCGCTCGTCGATGCCCAGGGCATCACCCTGCGCGAAAGCCGACTGCCGACACAGCCCCAGGATGGGCCGGATATCGTGATTGCGCGACTTGCGGCAGCCATCCGCGCCCTGCTTACCGAAGGCCATGAAGCCATTGATGGCGTCGGCATCGGTGTGCCGGGGCATGTGCAGGATGGCATGGTGCTCTTTAACTCGAATCTCGGTTGGCAGAATATCCCGCTGCAACAAGCGCTCCAGGATGATCTCGGACTGCCTGTCAAAATTGAGAATGATGTGCGGGCATTAGCCGCCGGGGAAGCTCGTTGGGGACATGGCGCAGGCGTTGCCAATATGGTCTACCTCGCCATCGGTACGGGATTGGGCGGGGCGGCTGTCATTGATGGCAAGCTGTGGGCGGGCGCAACGGGCTTCTCAATGGAAGTCGGACATATGCCCTGGCCGGCCAATACACGGCTGTGCAACTGCGGCAAAATCGGCTGTGTGGAAACCCTTGTATCCGGTCTGGGGATTCTTCACGGCGTGCGTGTCCATCGTGCGAACTATCCCGATAGCCCGCTTGCTCAGGCCGCCGATATCACAACGGCGGATATTCTGGCGCAAGCCCGCAGCGGCGATGCGCTGGCGCTCCATGTCATGCGCGAAGCTCGTACAACGCTCGTGACGATGGCGGCGTGGTGTGTCGGCCTGCTCAACTCGGAGGCGGTGGTGCTTGGGGGCGGCATGGCGATGGCGGCTCAGGACTTCTGGTTTCCTGAGATTGAGGCGGATATTCGGGCACATCTTCTGCCGGGCGTCTCAGGCTTCACCGTCCATATGGCAGCGTTGGCGCATACGGCAGTCGGCGCGGCCAGCCTCGTTATTTAGCAAAAGCAAGACAACACAAAGAACGCGAAGGGAGCAAAGGCCGCAAAGAAAGGTACAAATGATCTTTGCGGCCTTTGTTTTCCTTTGCTCTCCTTGCGCTGTCTTGTTCTTTATTTCATGAATTCTTTGACATTTGTGACGACAGGCGGCTGCGGCGTGTTGGTCTTGGCCCACTTCACCGCATTGATGATGACGCGCTGCACATCTTTGTTGTGATAGGTCGGGTAGGTCTCGTGGCCGGGGCGGAAGTAGAAGATTCTCCCGCTGCCGCGCCGATAGCACAGGCCGCTGCGGAAGACCTCGCCGCCCTCAAACCAACTGACAAACACGAGACTCTCTGGCGCAGGCACATCAAAGAACTCGCCGTACATCTCCTCCTGCGGAATCTCAAAGTAATCGCTCAAGCCTTCGGCAATCGGATGAGATGGCTCCGTGATCCAGATGCGCTCTTTTTCGCCCGCCTCGCGCCACTTGAGATTGGCGGTTGTCCCCATCAATTTCTTGAAAATCTTCGAGTGATGACCGCTGTGCAGCACAATCAGGCCCATGCCATTCAGCACTCGCGCCTGCACGCGATCCACAATCGCGTCCTCAACGTCTTTGTGAGCGCGATGGCCCCACCAGATCAACACATCCGTCTCATTGAGCACATCTTCAGTCAGGCCGTGTTCCGGCTGCGCCAGAGTTGCGGTCTTGACATCGTAGCCAGCGGCCTCAAGAAAATCGGCAATGGCGGCATGAATGCCATTGGGATAGATGCTCTTCACAACCTCATCGTGAAGTTCGTGCTGATATTCGTTCCACACGGTCACGCGAACAACTTGCTCTGCCATGATTTTCATCCTCTTTCGTCAATAACGAAAAGATATTAACCGCAAAGACGCAAAGAGCGCAAAGTTTATGAACTATTTTCTTTGCGGTTCTTTGCGTCTTTGCGATTAATATGCACTTAAACGTTCACCATTTCGCCGCCGCGTGAGGCTGAGAGCCGCACCGCATCCCACAACTGGGCCATCCGCAAACCCACATCTGGCGGACACGGATTGGCAATCTTGCCCGCCCGCACATCCAGGAACTGCTCCCAGGCCCCGCGCATCGCGGGCAGATCGACTTCTGTCGGCTCTTTTTCGCCGCGATGCTGAATGAGCAGACGCTCACCCCACTGGCCCGTATCGATAATCGCCTCGGTGGTGACGACCTTGATGATGGACGCGCACGAGGGGATGGTATCGCCGCAGGCATTGATCGTGACGAGCACACCGGAGCGGGTACGCCCCATGACTGCCGACAAAATATCTACGGGCTGCCCACGCATATCGAACCACGCCGCCACCTGTGCGAAATCCTCACCCACAATATCGCACACGCTGTTGAGCATATGCGCTCCGGTATCGAACAGGAAACCGCCGCCGCTGATGACGGGGTTGGTGCGCCACTGGCCGATTTGTGCCGTCTTCCAGTCCTGCCAGACCGTCCCACTGACATTGAGAAGCTGACCCAATGAACCCGCCCGTAACTGCTCCGACAGATAGCGAATCTGCGGCGAGAGGCCGCCCTGGAATGCGATCACAAGCAGCTTCTTGGTACGATCCCGCACTTCAATCAGGCTCAGGGCCTCTTCCTGATTGATGACCATTGGCTTCTCCAACAGCACGTCCAGGCCCGCTTCCAGGCACAACTTCGTCTGGTCGTGGTGAAAGGCATGAGGTGTAATGATGAAGACCGCATCGAGCTGGCCTGCATATTTTGTCAGCAGCGTTTCGAGGACGGGTTCGTTGGGCGGGATCGGGGCATCGAGACTTTTGAGTTTATCGCATGTGAGTTGATACTGTGCGTCGGACGGTTCGCACACAGCCACAATCTGTGTGCCAAGCGCCAGCATACGCGGGATATGATGACGGGCCATGCCACCTGCGCCGATCAGCGCTGCACGAACACCCGTGACGGGAGTTGTCATATCTGTCTCCTTCAAGACATTAAACTTTTAAATCAGATAATAAGAAGCCGTTTGATAATGGAATTTGTAATCTCAAAACAGGGTCATCATGCTGTTTTTGAGCCATCGTCTTGATCGTAACGCCCTGTTTGGTCTTTTGTAGGGGCACGATGCATCGT
>DAOTUR010000369.1:0-5758 GCA_034436915.1 Anaerolineae bacterium | reverse complement strand
ATCCATTACGTTCCGCATTATAAAACGGCTTCTTAGACATCCTGTGTCCCCCTTAAGGGGGACGGAACGGCGTCAAAACGCAATGAGGACACAGTTTGTCAGATTTTAAAGACATAGCCAATGGCTTTAGCCGTCGGCGTCCGCTGAGAATGGCTTAGCTTAATGCCTATGTGGCGTGCCATGCCCCTACATTCCATGCCTTGTGCTCACAGACGATTGATCTAACTCTATGGGTTATTATCTCGCCATCCCTATTCTTGTCCTCGCAGCCGCCCTCGAATCGAGCGTACTGCCATATCTGCGCCTGTACAGCGGTCAGCCCAGCCTGGTGCTGCTGCTTGTGCTGGCCTGGGGCCTGAATGCCCCGCTGGAAGAGGCATTGTTCTGGGCCTTCGTCGGCGGCATCAGTCAGGATTTGCTGTCGATCACACCGATTGGCACATCGACCATTGCGCTGGTGATCGTCCTGTTTGGCGTCGAAATCATTCGCAAACAGGTGTATCGTGTGTCGATCATGACGCTGCTGGGGATGGTGCTGGTGGGGTCAGTCTTGCATGAGATCGTCAGCCTGATCGTGCTGGCCCTGATCGGTGCGCCGCGTGACCTGGGCGAAGTGCTGCCCTATGTGCTGCTGCCGGAAATCTTTTATAATCTCATCCTGATGCTGCCCATTTACGCAGTTTTGCGTCTCATTCAGCGGCGCATCCATCGGCCCGAACTCAGTCTCTAACCGAGGTCGATGACACCTCTCCTCGTCCACAAGCGATTTGGAGTTCCTCCTTTGAAAAATCGACTGTTGCCCTTCCAGGGTTGGCGCTTGACGTTCTTTCAGGCGGTGATTTTCGCCGTCTTCGCGCTGTTCAGCATCCGTCTGTACGAATTGCAGATTGTGCAGTTTGACAGCTATGATGCCCGCGCCAACGAAAACCGCCTGAGTTCGCTGCCCCTCGCGGCCAGTCGCGGCGCAATCCGTGATCGTTATGATGTGCGCCTGGCCTTCAACGTGCCTGCGTATAACGTGACCATCGTCCCCGCGTCTCTGCCACCAGACCGTGAGGCCGAACTCACGATCTATAATCGTCTCTCGGCGCTGGTTGAAGTGCCGCCGACGCGCGAAGTGGCGCTCCGTTCCAGCCAGCGCATCCGCAGCATTGAAGAAATCGTAGCGGAGGGCCTGGGGATCGCGCCGTTCCGCCCGGTGATTATTGCAAAAGATGTGCCGCTCGAAGTCGCCATGCAAATTCTGGAAGAGCGCATTTACATGCCCGGCGTCGATATTGATCCGGTTGGCGTGCGTGAATATCCTACTGGCGCTACCACGTCGCATATCGTCGGCTACATGGGGCCGATTGGGGCCGATGAAGCCGAAGAACTCGCCAAGCAGGGCTACAACCCGGCCTATGATCGCATCGGCTATGAGGGCGTTGAGAGCTTCCTGGAAAATATCCTGGGCGGCAAGCGCGGCTCACGGCTGCGCGAGGTCGATGTAGCAGGGGCGGTGCAGCAGGTCATCAGCGAGACGCCGCCCGTTCCAGGTCAGAGCGTGCGCCTCTCGATTGATGTGGAACTGCAAAAAATCGCCGAAGCCTCGCTCAAGAAATATATTCAATATCGGAATGAAAAACCCTTAGCGACGGACAAGGGTCTCAGCAATCAGGGCGTGGCGATTGCGATGAATCCGCAAACGGGCGAAATCCTGGCGATGGTCAGCCTGCCTACCTATGACAATGCCCGCTTTGCCCGCGCTCTTGATGTCCCCTACTATCTCGATATTGTCGCTGATCCGTTCCGCCCGCTGGTGAACAATGCCATCAAAGGCTTGTATCCGCCCGGCTCGGTGTGGAAATTGATTACGGCGTCCGGTGTGGCCGAAGAAAATGTCATTGATCCCGCGACACAGTTGACGGACAAAGGCGAAATCTTTGTCCCCAATCGCTATGCCGCCAATGATGAATCCGCCGCGCAGCGCTTTGTATGCTGGTTCCGTGAGGGGCATGGGCAGGTCGATCTGATCCAGGCTATCGCGTGGAGCTGCGATGTCTATTTCTATCAGGTGGGCGGCGGCAATCCCAAGATCAGCCCGCAGGTGCTCAAACCGGATGGCCTCAATATCAACAATCTCTTCCGCTATGCCACCGCGACGGGCATCGGCTCCGAATTAGGCGTCGAACTGCCGTTTGAAGCGGCGGGCCGTATGCCTGACCCAGAATGGAAACGTCGTAACGAGGGCGAAAACTGGTCAACGGGCGACACCTACAATGCCGCGTTCGGCCAGGGCTATATCACCGTGACGCCCTTGCAGTTGATTGTGCAGGTGTCAGGCATCATCAATGATGGCACGCTGCATCAGCCAACGGTGATTTATGATTTCCTGGACGAAGAGGGCAGCGTGGTCACGCCGTTCGCGCCCAAGACCATTCGCACCATCAATCCTGATCTCGTGCCTGCTAATCAGCCGCTGACACTGCTGCTGCTGGAAGACATGCTCATGAAAGGCCCGACCAGTCTGGCGTGTATCTGCGAAGTGACGAGTGATTTTTATGATGGCAACCGCTGCGATCCCAAAGGCTATCGCAACACGGTCAACGTCAGCAGCGATCCGTTCACGCCCGATCCACGCGAATATCAGGTCTATACGCCGCTCAATTACAACTTCAACGGCAGCGTCTGCCAGCCGATCCGCTTCCCGAATGCCCGCTCGCCCTATACTCCGGCGTTCCTGCACTCTGACAGCCTGGAGTATGTGCGTGAGGGGATGCGGGCCGCAACTACGATTGAAGGCGGGACATCGCTGAGTGCGGCTCTTCCAGGAGAGTATGCCGGCATCCCGGTAGCAGGCAAGACGGGGACGGCTGAATACTGCGATAACGTGGCCTTCCCCCTGGGTTACTGTGTCCCTGGTCAGTGGCCGTCCCATGCGTGGTTCATCGCCTATGCGCCGTACTACAATACCCAATTGGATAAATACAGCGTGGATGGCAAGGTCTACGACAAATATAAGCCAGAAATTGTCGTCGTCGCCTTCGTCTACAACGGCGGTGAGGGATCGCGGATTGCGCTGCCCGTCGTGCGCGAGATTATGACGGGCTATTTTGATCTCAAGAAGAAGCGTGAGGGCGTGGCCTCGCTGCCGATCTATCCGTTCCGTGCGCCGCCCGCCGCCGCCCCTTGAGGCACTGTCTGACCAATCGTGCGAGTCGTACATTTGGTGGTACACGATAACGTGGTCACGATTTTTTCATCCCACAACGGTTCACAGCGTTTTTGTAGGGGCGACTCATGAGTCGCCCCCTGTTGAAAAACCTGGGTTTTGGGCGCGATGTATCGCGCCCCTACAACTAACCATGCTGTTCTGTACCCCTACCAGCACGCTACGCCCCCTACGATTCGCCGCCTGTAAAGCGGTTGATCCCTCACAAGGCATGGGTTATCATGCCGCGTGAAATGTGTTTTATATCCGACAAAGGATTGCCATGACTGCTCCCCTTCCTCTCACGCCGCAGCGATTGTTCTGGGCGCGTTACTGGCTGCCGCCGATGGTGGCGGGTGGGAGCGCATGGCTGCTGTTCCTGATGGCAAACACCCCTCTCGTCAGAGCCTCCGGTCTGGCATTGGTCATCGTGGGCCTGACGCTGGCGTTGCGGCGCTTGGGGGCGTTTATCGCCATTGTGGGCGGCCTCACGCTGGCGCTGTGTCCGGCATTCTGGGCGCAAACAGGCGGCGGCGAAGGCACACCTGCAACGATTGTGCTGGCGCTTGGCGTGGCAGCCCTGATCGCGCTGGTGGGTGGCATGATGCTTCGGCGGCCTACGGTGGCGATAGGTGTCGCCGTGACGGTCTTTGCGAGTCTGTTCTGGTTACAAATTGGGACCTCGCGCAGTATCCGCCTGACCGGATTTACCACCAGTTGGCTGATGTTCCTGCTCATCGATATGCTGCTGCTCACCAATCCACATCCTACCGATGCTGCGCCGCCGCCCATCCTGCGCTTTAAATCCATCGAAGCCGAAGAAGAGCGGATGCCGCAGTTCTATCATCTGTGGGGCATTATGCTGCTGTTCGGGCTTGGCATCCTGAACGACCCCTTGATGGTACTGCTGACACCCGCGATTGCGCTGGCGCTGTCCCTCACCCGCGCCAAATTGAGTTCGCTATATGGCATTCTGTTCGGTCTCATTGTGGGCCTGGGGCTGCGCGGCCTGTTCGTTGATTATGGTCAGGCGCAGAGTCAGCGTCTCGCGTTGTCGGCATGGCGGCAGGGGCAGCGCTGGCTGATGGTTGTGAATTTTATTGTGGCGCAGTTTGGATGGCCGGCCACGCTGCTCAGTATTCTCGGCTTGACGCGGCTGTCGCGCTGGTATCCGTCCCTCGGCACGGTGTCGCTCATTGGCTATGCGGCCTATACAGGCTTTGCGCTGGTTTATGATGGGCCAACAAAGGAGACGCTCCTGCTTCCCATGCTGATCATTCAGCTCGTCTGGTTGAGCTATGCAGTCTTCACGTTGGGCGAATGGGCCTTTCACAATGTGGCGCGTTATGGGGGATGGCTGCGCTGGGCGGTGTTTGTGGCGTATGCGCTTCTGCCGCTGGCGATGGGCCTGACGATCTTGAAGGTGATTTGATCTTCGCAGTGGCACACAGATGCATGATGGCCTCTCAGCATAGTCGCAGAGGTTTCTTCTCTATCAACGTCGTGCCTTCATCAACAGAAAAAGTGGGATTCGTCTGCGCCTTTCATAGAGCGCTTGATCGTTGAACATAAAGATACGGCCACTTGTGTTCAATTTCAGGTTTCCACGAGGATTTTAAGGCTTGGCAGACGAGTTGTTTTCAACACGCGGCAGCAATCCCGTCATTGCCCGCTGAATCAGGTCATAATGTTTCATATCCATCGCGTGACTCCAGGCCGTGCGTATATTGCCCATATCAGCCTCAAATTGGTCGAGCGCTTGCAGCGGATTCTGTCCATGCAAGATCGTGTGTCGCTCATACATGAAGTTGAGATAATACTGACTGTGCCTATCGTGCGTTTTTTGCGTCAGCCCCGCCTGTTCAAGCTGATTTTCGGCGTATTGCTGGAGAAGAGTATGACAAAAATAACGTCCGGTTTCGGGATCACGGGCAAGTAATGATTTATTCACCAGCCGCATGAGTGTTTGCAGCGACGTCCCTGTGATTATCTGCACTGCTTCGCGTGACCCCCCTCCACGAAACACGGCCAGTTGCATTAAGGCTTCCTGGGCTGCTTGATCGAGCAGCTTCCAGGAATAACTGTCCGTTTCCCCGGCGCTAAAATCGCGCCCACCACCAACACTTCCACTTTGCGCCATGTGCTCACCCCGTAAATCACGGGTGCAAAATCTGTCAAAATCGTTATCATCCATTCGGGCAGATTAATCATCTCAAACCTTTCTTGGCGGTTAGGTCAATATGGTTATTCTGCCTCCTTTTTTCTCTTTGTCATGTGCAAAGTCCAGCAAAGAACCCCTAACAATAATCCCACTCCCTGAAATAATTCGGAGAGATTTTTGAAAGGGGCAAGCGCTTGTATATAAATCGGATTTTGCAATATTCGATATTTTGTGCGTTATCACATCCTCATAAACCGTTGTTGGTTGTAGAAAGCCCCATGTCCATGAGGTGACATACTCCCCACACCTAAAGGCGGGGGCATCTGCCGTAAACGCCGGAGGCTTGGCTTACGCCAAGACTTCCACCGACTGAGACAGTATGAGATGATGCCCCATCTCATAGACGA
>DAOTUR010000368.1:0-2336 GCA_034436915.1 Anaerolineae bacterium | reverse complement strand
CTTCTGAGAAACTAGTGGGCCATGTGTCGTGGATAATGGCATTCTTTGATCTCAATTTGAACTCGAAACCCGGAAAATGAATGCCGCACATCATGCCACATGGCCCACTAGTACACGTTGGAGGAAGTTCATAAGCATTTCGTTCAGTTTCTTTTAGCTAAAGTTCGCTATTTGAATTACTTATCGACTTCCGCAAAGCTGTACTAGGTTTGTAGGGGCAGGATATATCCTGCCCGTCAAATGCCCTACAAAAACCAACATCCCGCCTTCGCGTCACACACTCATCATCCTCATCCCTGCTCTTTTTGTCTTCTTTCACGTAATCCGCTTTAATTGAGGGTATTGTCGCGTCATATATGGGAGAGAGACTTTATGAGACGGTTGGGCGTGTGGATGGGTCTGTTGTGGACGTTGTTGGCAGTCATTGGTGTATCGGCACAAACAGCGTCGCCCATTATTGCAATTTCCAATGGGAATCTGCTGCGACAGGAGGGCGATACCATGCAGGCGTATGCGGCCTGCCAGCCGCCCGCTGAGGGCCTGTTGAGCAGTCTCCTTCTCTCGCCCAACAATCGCTATATCCTGATGGAAACCCAGCCAGAGATGGTGCGGCAGGCCATCCTGATTTATGGCGGCCTCGGCGGGGGAGCGCTGCCCTCCAACCTGTGGATGTGCGATACCCAGGCCAATACGCTCGTGAAAATTGGCGATCAACCCATCAATGCCTCCTTCATGGGTGGCGATACCGTCGATATAGCGACGATTCGCTCGTCGGCGGCCTGGTCGCCGGATGGCGCACAGGTGGCGTGGGTCGAGCAGACATACCCCACAACGACCTACAATCTCATGATTTATACGCTGGCGCAGAACACCATCATTCAGGTTCCGCTGCAAGGGCTGCCCACACCCGCAGGCGTGAGTGAGCCGTATCCGGTGCTGTGGGGTGATGCGGGCATCATCCTGATCGTCTTCGGCATTGATGATCTGACCTTCCTCAACACCGAGACGCTGTATCTGTTTGATGGCACGGGCAAGCCGATTCTGGCGACGTTCATTGGGGCCAGCGGCGAAACCGATGACTACATTAATGATCGCATTCTCGTGCGCTCCCAGGACAAAGAATATCTCGGTCTCAACTATGCCCGCGCCGGATGGGTGCTGATGGATATTGCGACAGGCGTCAAGCAGCCCCTGCCCGGCGTCCCTGAACTCTACAGCCGCACCGCGCCCAACGGCCTCACGCTCACCATAACTGTTTCCGTCGACAACGGCTATATCTGGCATGTCAGCGGCAGTGAGCAAACATTTGACAATATTGGCCGCCGCCGCCTCTCGTTGTCGCCCGATGGCAGCCGTGTCGCCTATGGCATTGAAGATGTCCGCATCTGGGCTGGCGGCCAGCAGGTCACGCTGGCAGGCAGCGGCGATTTTGCCGATGATGTGTCGTCAAGCCTCGTGTGGAGTTCAATGGCGTGGCGCGTGCGCTCTGATCCCAGCGTGATCGCTACGCTGACCGCGCAGCCGCAGTCAACCGCCATCGTCCAGATCGTGATCCAGGTCACGGCCACCAGCGCGACGGTGCAGCTTCTGCCCACCATCACGCCTGTCAACCCCTGTGCGGGCCTGCTTGCGCCGCGTTTGCAGGTGGGACGAAAAGGTCGTGTGACAGTCGGCGGCGTGCCCAACAATGTGCGCGAAACGCCCCTGATCGGCGGTAAAAAGGTGGGACAGATTGCCCCCAGCGAGTCGTTTGACGTGCTCGATGGCCCGGTGTGCGGCGAAGGCTATGTGTGGTATCGCGTGCGGGCCGCCACGCTTGAGGGCTGGACGGCGGAGGGCGGCAATAACGCCTACTGGCTGGAGCCGCTGCCCTAAAAACATGTGATCGCGTTCCGACAGACATCAGTTGATCGTCTGTCGGAGTGCGCCCAATACGCCGGATGCCCATATCAGGGGCGCAGCACGCTGCGCCCCTACAAGCCACACGGATACGTGAACAATTATGCGTGAAAATCCGAGCCAGGATGAAGGAAACGGCCTGAAATATTCAGACATATAAATTCAATCTTCACTCTATGAGTTAATCGTGAGAAAATACGGCTTATCACGTGTAAGTCATATGAGGAATAGATATGTCTCAAGAGCAAGCCACAATTCTGAGTTGGATCATCGACGGACAAATTTTGCTGCTCACTGTAAATCCCAATACGAGCCAGTGTAAGCATCCCCATCCCTAAAGGGAGGGGCTTTTAGCCCCAATGCTTACCAGACTCAGGTCGCAAGACCTCCGTTAGAGGCGAATAGATAGGCACTTCGGAATGCCTCACCAGTTCCGA
>DAOTUR010000367.1:0-10794 GCA_034436915.1 Anaerolineae bacterium | reverse complement strand
AGACATTCGGGAATTCCTAGACAACAGCCGTTTCATGCGAGGCCTGTGCTGTAGAATCGCCGCGCCGACGCTTGTGCGAGGGGAAAGTCAGTTGAGGGGGATGTAACGCACCAGATTCTCAAAATCTTCGGGTGTACCCGCACCGATCATAATCTCGAGTTCATCAATGGCTTGCCTAATCGCTATGCTGCGCTTGACTTCGATGATACCTGGCACAGAGAACCCACCTCGTACCCGCTCATAAACGAAACCTGGCATGGTTCGGATGTCGTGTGTGAGGAGAATTCGTTTTTCACTCGCCAACCAGTTGAGAAGTTCAGGATCAGGGGATTGATACATGTCCGTATCCTGAACACGGACGATATCAAGCGCTGCCAGACGTGCCCGTAGCCCATCCAGAATGCGGCCATCAAAGTTTTCATCCGCTGCAAAGCGCATTACGCATCTTCACCCTGGCGCTTTTGAGCTAAAAGAGCGCGAAAATGGTCTGTTCGGGCGCTCTGTTCGGGCGTGTAATGCGCTTCCACATCCTGACGAATGCGCTTGGCGTCTTCGTCACGCTGCATCAGATAAGCTTCTACATCAGCCTGATGCGCCAGATAATAAGCGATCACCGCATAAATATCCGTCAATGAGACAGTCGGAAACCCGTGATGGATCGCTTCGGGACTGTCCCCCTGCTGATAGCAGGCAATCAATGTATCCAGAGTCACTCGTGTCCCACGAATATGAATCGCGCCATGCGTATCCATCTGCAATGGGAGAGTGATCGTTTCAGGCAGGGCGATCATCCTGTGTCCTTTTGGTTGTGCGACCTTTGAGATGATTATACGACAAATGTATTTTACGATGGCAAGCCCGTTCACGCGGAGAGCGCCAGAGACGCTCGTTTCTCTCGCTTCCAGGTAATCATTCACCTATCCGTGCGACAAACGCCCTTGTAGGGGGGCGATGCATCGCGCCCGTATCGCGCCCTGATTGATTTATAGGGGATTTGGCTTGGGCAGGATGCATCGTGCCCCTACGGAAAACGCTCTCCAAAACATGCGTTTAATCCGGTAAATCCATTACGTTCCGCATTATCAAACGGCTTCTAAGAAGCCGTTTGATAATGCCATTCGTTACAAACAAAATGTATTTTGGCGTAGGGACAGGGCCTACCCTGTCCGTTCATCGCGTGAAAATGGACAGGGCAGGCCCTGTCCCTACACGAATCATGCATAACATTTTGCATTATCAAACGGCTTCTTAGAAGCCAATCGTGCGTGTCCATATTCGCCCGACAACACTTAACCCTGGTCAGTATGAGGAGTTTTCTATGATTGCAAAGAAAGACACCCAGATGTCCGCCAAGAGTACCAGCGCGAACGGCAAGAAGAAGAGCTTCACCGCCGAGGAACGCGCCGCGATGAAGGAGCGTGCTCAGGAGCTGAAGGCTGAGGCGAACAAGGCGGAAGAGGAAAGCGCTGTGCTCACAAAGATTGCCGAGATGACGGACTCGGATCGCGTCCTGGGCGAACGGCTCCATGCGATTATCAAAGCCAGTGTGCCAAGCCTCTCGTCAAAACTCTGGTACGGGATGCCCGCGTATGCCAGGGATGGCAAGATCATCTGCTTCTTCCAGAGCGCTCAGAAGTTCAATACGCGCTACGCGACACTCGGTTTCAGCGAAACGGCAAAACTCGACGACGGCCACATGTGGCCTGTCGCCTTCGCGCTGACGGATTTGTCTGCCGCTGAAGAGGAACGAATCAGTGCGCTCGTGAAGCAGGCGGCAACTGAGGACTGATCGAAAAAACCTCGAATGATCGATATTTTGATCTTGTAGGGCGCGTCATACCCCCTACAAATCACCAGGGCGCGATATATCGCGCCCCTACGCCAATCCCACCTCAAATTGAAATAGCATCGAACAACCCACTCCACCCAAAAGACCGCGCATCATACATCTTCATCACACCATTGACAGCAGCACGAGATCCGTCCACTGGAAGAACAGCACATCATGCGTGTTGTACAGCCACTGTGTGCGGATGGGCAGGCGCAGCCACATATACGCCAGACGACGCTGCTCATCCCGCGAAGTTGTCGTAATGAGATTCCAGTACCACATTGGAAATGTCAGGAAGACTCGTGGATAGCGCTTCACCCACACATCAAGATTTTGCAAGGCCAATGCCAGGGGAATCGACAGACATAACCCTAGCGCCAGAACTGTTTGGAAGCCCAACAGCATCCACACCAGTATTAGGACGATCCCAATGCCCCATGCACCCAGGCCCACCAGCGGACTGCTGTGCTGATCACTGCCATACGGCTCAAGGCTGCGGAGGATAGGGGCTTTGTACAGGCCGCTGACGATCAGCACAGAGCGCAGAAATCCGACGAGGACAGGAATAACGAACATATAAAAGAGCGTACTTGAGTCCATCACATCACCCTCTTTTTCTTCATTCAATCCCAAAAACGCGGAATATGCAAGAAAAAAAGCCAGCAGTGTTAGGCTGCTGGCCCCAATCGGAGGGATTACGGATACTAAAAGAGATCTACTGCGCTATTTGCGCCGAGTCCGAGCACGAAGGCTCAAAATCGCAAAGGTATAGGTGAGGACGGCCAGGGCCAAACACGAGGACAGGCCCCGCAGCAGCGCATCAGAACTCCATCCCGTCAGCATCAGCGCACGCATGGCATCCAACACGTAGGTGATGGGATTGTAGGCGGCGGCGATTTTAATCCAGCCGCTGAGAAGTTCAAATGGCACGAAGGTCGCTGTGAGGAAGGAGAGCGGGAAGAACAGGAAGCTGGCTCCCTGCACCGCCCCGGCATTGCCGGAGCGCAGCGCAACGCCCACTGTCAGACCCGCAAACCCCATGCCCAGCAGCAGCGCATAGCCGAGCATGGCAAGCACACCCAAAGCCCCGGTCTCAGGACGCAGCCCGATGAGGATACCGACAGTCGTCACGAGCACGGTTTGCAGCAGCACGATACATGCGCCTGCCAGCATCGGCCCCAGCAGCAGAGCAGCGCGACTGATCGGCGTGAGAGACAGCTTGTCAAAGTAGCCGTTCTCAATATCGCGCACAATGCTCGTGCCTGCCACGCCCGAACTGCTGAGAGCGGCACTGATGATCGACACCGGGAGGATAAAGCCGATATAGCTCTTGCCCGCCAGACCCGGCAAAAAGTTGGAGGCATTGCCGAGCGATGCCTGATACACGGCCAGGAAGAAGACGCTGATGATCAGCGACGGGATAATTGACGCGGGCGAGCGAAACGACACTTTGAGCGAGCGCCATGCCATTGTGGTGACTTGCAGCAGGAACGGCATACGCTTGGAAGACATGTTTTTCTGACCCTCTTGCGAGAGGGTGCGGGTGGCTGTTGTCATGGGTGGTCAGATCCCTAGTTGGCTCATAAAATGACGGGTGGTTTTGTGGGGGCGCAGCGTGCTGCGCCCTGCAATTTATAGGAGGGCGCGATATACCGCGCCCCTACGGATGGTTGTATTTACGCAACGGTTGGCTGTGCGGCATCGGCGCTATAACGCTGGCCCGTGACCTGCAAAAACACATCATCCAGCGTCGGCTGTGTCAGTGTGAGCGACACGAGTTCGAGATGCGCGGCCTGCAAGCGCATCACGACAGCCGGAACAGCGTTGGCGGCATTGGGCAGATACAGGCGCAGAATGTTGCGATCCACCTGCATCTTCTCGACCATATCGCCAATCTGGGCTTTGGCCTTCTCCACCGCCGCATCATCGCGCAGCGTGATATTGATCGACTCGCCGCCGAGCGCCGCCTTGAGCGAATCCGGCGTGCCTTCGGCCACAATGCGCCCACCGTCGATGATGGCGATGCGATCCGCCAGCTCATCGGCTTCTTCGAGGTATTGCGTGGTCAGGAAGATTGTCATGCCCAACTCACGATTCAGGCGGTAGACCTCGCTCCAGATATCGCGGCGGCTGGCGGGATCAAGGCCCGTTGTCGGCTCATCAAGGAAGAGAATCTCAGGATCGTGGACGAGGGCCATCGCCAGATCGAGACGGCGGCGCATCCCACCGCTGTACTTGCCAACCATACGATCCGTGAATTCATCCAATTTCACGAGGCGCAGCAGTTCCAGCGCTTTGGTGCGGGCCTGACGGCGACTCGCGCCGAACATCTGGCCCTGGATGGTGAGCAGTTCGAGTGATTTCATAATCGGATCGAGGCCAATTTCTTGCAGCGCCACGCCGGAGATCGAGCGTACCTGCTCAGCCTGTGTGCTGATGTCATATCCAGCCACCGTTGCTTTGCCTTCTGAAGGCAGCGCAAGGGTCGTCAGAATTTTGACCACCGTGCTCTTGCCTGCGCCGTTCGGCCCCAGAAAGCCGAAGATTTCGCCACTTTTGACGTGAAAGGACACGCCGTTGACGGCAACAAAATCGCCATAACGCTTGTAGAGATTCTCGACGACAATTTCACGACTCGACATACCAATACGCTCCCACTCATGACCCAATTTCAGGCGTGCGGCATCACACCGCATGATGACATACTCAAAACGTCATTTCGTAAGAATATTTTTTGGTGATTGTCGCCGCTAAGGGGCGGGCGGCCCATAGGATTGTGCGGGACTGCTAAAAGCGCGGATGAGCGCTTCCATCCCATTCAAGATCGCCTGGAGTTCCTCCTGCGATAAATCCTTGAATTTCTCGATGAGTTCTTCCTGCGAACGTTCTGTCACATCGCGCAGCACGTTGCGGCCTGCCACTGTTCCGGCGAGGCGCACAATCCGCCGATCATGCTTGTCGCGTTCCCGCGTCAGCCAACCGCGTTCTTCCATCACCATCACGGTTTTTGACATGGACGCCGCGCTGATCGACTGCCGTTCGGCCAATTCGCTCACCGTGCAGGGACGTGATAACACCATTATCAGGACTTGAAAATGTACCGATGACAAATGATGTTCGCCGACACGCATATAAGCATCCATCAAGCGCCCCATGATTGGGAAGATTTTAACGGCAGTACGAGCGACTTCATCCGGTGTAATCATTCAACCTCACGGGATGATTAGCACCCCTCACATTTAACTGTGTTGATATTTAACAGTCCTAAGTATATCTAAAACGAAGGTTTTGTAAATGAGGAACATCTGAGAAAATTTCCCTATTATCGAGCAAAAATAGTGTCTATAATGACCTGTCGTGGACTTTTATAATATATCTGTAGGCTTTCATGGTACGCCATCGCAATATTCGTCTGCTTATGATGTTTAATTTTCTGGTTGATTTTCGCTTCTACAACACGGTTGCCATCCTGTATTTTGCCCGTGTCAGCGGGTCGTTTGCGGCAGGCATGATGATCTTTTCGATCACGATGCTGTCAGCGGCGCTGTGGGAAGTGCCAACGGGCGTGCTGTCTGATCGCGTCGGGCGCAAACGCACTGTGATGTATGGGGCTGTCGCAAGCACAGCAGCGCTTGTCTTTTATGCGATTGGCGGCACATTTGCAGCATTGGCCGTCGGCGGCATTCTGGAGGGGCTGTCGCGGGCGCTCTACAGTGGCAACAACGATGCCCTGCTCTATGACACGCTGGCGGAGACGCATCACGAGGCGCAGTTTGCCGACTATGCCGGTCGGACGCGCTCGATGTTCCAGGCTGCGGCAGCCGTCGCTGGGATCACAGGCGGCCTCCTGGCGGCCATCTCGTATCCGCTTGTGATGTGGCTGTCAGTGATTCCACAGGCTCTCAGCATCGTTGTGAGTTTGTCTTTTTATGAGCCTCCTCAAAAAGAAGCTATCGAGCAGAACCCCTTTGCCCATCTGCGTGACTCATTCCGTCTCGTATGGAGCAATCCGCGTCTGTGTCTTTTGACGCTGGCGGGCGCATTGAGTGGATCGGTGGGCGAGGCCAGCTATCAATTTCGCTCGGCCTTCATCGAGACGCTGTGGCCCGTGTGGGCAATAGGGCTGGCCCGCACCATCGCGCATACGCTGGGGGCGATTGGGTTTTACTTCGCTGGCCCGATCATTCGGCGCTTTGGCGAGTATCGTCTGCTGGTGGGCGGCATAACGTTGAGCGAGACGGTCAATTTCTTATCGCTGCTGTTTCCGACGATCCTCTCACCCTTGTTCATGTCGGCCAATTCCATTTTCTACGGCATCAACAGCACTGCCGCCAATACGTTGATGCAGCACGAATTTACCTCGGCACAGCGGGCGACAATGGGGTCGATCACATCGTTTGCGACGAGCCTGCTGTTTGCCATCGCCGCACCGCTGTTGGGGGCGATGGCGGATGCCTGGGGGCCACGAACAGCGCTGATGATCACGTCTGCTGCCAGCGTGACCTGGATTTACGTCTATGCGCGGGCACTTGGCACAACATCGAAGCAAGCAGTTGCAATAGAAAGTGTATAATCATGCAGCGACCAACACGTTCTGTGTGAGCGTGTTGATCGAATGCGTTCGTGCTATATTTTTATTGGCTCCTATTGAGTGAGGAATACCTTGAAAACGCTTATCGTGTTAGGCTTTTTTTTGATGGTCAGCAGCGTGTTTGCACAAGATAGTGTTATTTTTGGCGATATGCGGCCTGATGCCCCCGCCCTGGCCGCACGCGGCGATTATGGTGTCGGCGTCCGCACCATGACGCTGACGCACAGCGATCAGGTCGATATTTTGAAGGCCACCGACAGCACGACTGCACCCCGCTATGATCGCCCGCTGACCATTGAGGTCTGGTATCCGGCAGTCATCCCGGCGGATGCAACCCCGCTTGTGACCTATCAGGAGACGCTGGGGCGCGTGGATGTGCCGAGCAGCCCTCTCATACCGTTCACCTTTAGTGGGCGGGCGCTGCATGATGCCGATATCGACCTCAGCGCCGCGCCTTATCCCTTGATCGTCGTCTCGCATGGCTTTCCGGGATCGCGTTTCATGATGACCTATCTCACCGAGAATCTGGCCTCCAAAGGCTATGTGGTCGTCTCCATCGACCACACCGAATCAACATTCAGCGATGTCGCCGGATTCGCCAGCACACTGCTCAACCGTCCGTTGGATATTCGCTTTGTCATCGACCAAATGGCCGAGATGAGCGCCAAAGACAGCAAGAGCTTTCTGGCAGGCGCTCTTGATGCCAACAACACCGGACTCGTCGGCTACTCGATGGGCGGCTATGGGGCGCTGAATGTGGCAGGCGGCGGCTATGGCGCGGCCTATATCCCCACGCTGACACAGTTTGGTCTGGCCGGGGTGAATCTGCTAGAGGTCAATCTGGCAGGCAATGCGGCCTACAGCCCGGATAAGCGCGTGAAGGCGGTCTACACGTTTGCGCCCTGGGGCATGAATTTCGACCTATGGGACAAAGACAGTCTGGCAACATTGACCGTTCCGGTGTTCTTCGTGGCCGGTTCGCAGGATGATGTCGCGGGCTATGAAAAAGGCGCACGCCGCCTGTTTGACCTCGCCACAAACTCAGATCGCTATCTGCTAACGTTTGATGACGCCCGCCACAATGTCGCGCCCAATCCGCCGCCGCCCGATGCCAAGACCTATGATGACTACATGCGTTATGCCGACTCGGTCTGGGATTCGGAACGCATGAACAATATCAACCAGCATTTTGCGACGGCGTTCTTTGGCGAGTATCTCAAGGCTGAGGACACCGCCGCTTATCTGGATTTGATCGAAGTGGCGGCAGATGGCGTCTATTCCGCCGAAGCCGATGGCTCGCTCAAGGCGGATCACACCTACTGGCTCGGCTTCCAGAATCGCTCAGCGGTGGGCCTGCGGCTTGAGCATCACGCCAGCGGCGAATAATACAATGTAGGGGCATGGCACGCCATGCCCTCGCTTTTGCCCCAAAAATCAACCCGTTAATCGTCCCCTATCATAATTTATACAGCATGTCATACAGCGCCCGCTGGCGCTCACGGGCCGCCGACAGCGCCCGCACACCGGCCTCACGTGGCGCAATCATGTGCTTGATCTGCGGCGGATAATCGGTCAGACGATGCCCCTCCTGAGCTGACAGCAGCAAGAGCGCTGTACCGCGTGCGGCCAGTTCCGTTTCAGCAAGCAGGGCAATCGGGCGGGCCAGGGCATCCGCCATCATCTGAAGCCACGCCGAGGATTTCTCCAGGGCCGCGCCGCTTGCCATGATTCGCTCGGCCCGATTGAGCTGTTGAGCAACCGCCGCCAGCCGCAGCGCCACGCCTTCCAGCGCCGCCTGCAAAATATCCAGCGGGCGCGTGGACAGGCGCAGGCCGTGAATCGTCCCTGACGCATTCAAGGCCCATCCGGGGCTGCGTTCCCCGGCCAGCAGCGGCAAAAATGTGAGGCCGTGTGCATCGGGCGTGGCATGTGCGAGCCGCGTTTCCATCTCGGCCTCTGAGGGCAGTTGAAACGTCTCGCGCATCCACTGAAAGATATTGCCGCCTTCGCTGGTAGCCCCGCCCATCAGATGATGCGCCGCATCCACGCGGTAGCTCCACAGGCCCGCCGGCACAGGCGGATTCACCTCCCTCGATACCATCCGCAGGGCCGCTGTCGTACCCACTGTGAGCGCCGCCACGCCCGCCTCTACCGCCCCTGAGCCGATATTGGCCGCCGCCCCATCGCCAATCGCAAGATAGAACGGCACATCGCGCAGTTGGGGCCAGCGTTGAGCATAACGATCCATGAGACCCTGCTGCGTCTGGGTGTAATCCGCCAACGGCGGTAGAGATGCAGATGAGACGTCCAGATGCCTGAGCCACGTCTCATCCCAGGCGAGTCGCTCCCGATTGAGCAGGCCGCTCCACGATGCCACCGAATAACTGCATGGCACAGGCCGCCCAAACCACTGCTCATACACGTATGTCCCTAAATCCTGCCAATGATGCACCTGCCTCCACAGGGCTGGCTGTGTGCGCTGCAACCAGCGAAACCGCGCCGGCCAATAGGCGGTATGGACGAGGCCGCCCGTGCGCTGATGCGCGGCCTCTGCATCGATCTCCTGCTTCAGCGCAGCAGCGTCTTCGGCGGATTGGGTATCGGCATAGGTATACAGCGGCGTGAGAGGATGGCTGTTGACATCGAGGCCGACAAGATTGCTCACTAGGGTCGTCATGCCAACGGCGCTGATGTGCGAGGCCGCTGGATGCGACAGGATATCATCAAGACAGGCTTCCACCTGTGTACGCAGCATCTCGGCGTCGGCCAGCGATGCCCCGTCCGGCTGCGTCACAAATTGGTGAGAGCGCCGCACGATTGTCCCTGGAATTAAACGCGCTGACTCATCAAACAGCATGGTGCGAATCGATGAGCTGCCAAGATCGATGATCAAGAAGGTCATGCAGTTCTTTCATACTCACATAGAATGATTGTGTTTGGGTCATATTTTCAGTTTATGCTATCTTCTATTTGCCTTTTCATACGTTTAAATTTCGTAATGGCTTATTCCAAGCACGAAACATGATTCTTCTCTCCCCTGTGTGCAGGGCAATCGCGTCAAATCGTAATTCAGTGAAATTAGGATGCTCACGATGGTTCTTGTAGGGGCATGGCGTGCCAAGCGTAGCCACCGAAGGTATGCCCAGGGTTTGGCACGCCAAACCCCTGGTGATTTGTAGGGAATTTGGCGTGGGCGCGATGCATCGCGCCCCTACAAGGGCGTTTATCGCATGGATGGGTGAATGATTACAAGACGCGATTGCCCTACCCCTGTGTGCGCTTTATCACATGTATTTGTTCAAATTTTCACAGATTCCTTGTTAACTCACCTTACGCACCACCCATAAAATGATGCCGAGAGCGCTGGAATGACCGTCAAACCCTTCCTCCCAGCCCCTCCCCCTGTTCACAGAGGATGAGCAAAACACTTGAAGTCCCTCTCCACAACGTGAGGGAGGGATTTAGGGAGGGGTAAACTGCGTAAGGTGAGTTATGTGCTCTTGAGAATCAGACGGCACTTGTCGAGAATTTTCTTGCGCGTGGCCTCCATCTCCTCCACTACGACGCGCTCCTCCTCTTGAAACAGCTTCATCATGTCCATTGAAAAAACTGAGGTGCTGGCCCAACCATGCACCAACTGAGGAATCTCATCACTGTAGTCCTTGACGATTTCCGTCAGCTTTTTCAGAGCGCCGAGATAGGCATGAGACAGGGTTTGATCTTCATCATCGAGATACACCGCATTTTTGATCAGGAAGGAATTGACCAGAGTCACCGCGCTGCCGTACTTTTCCAGCGCGGCTTCATCCGTGCGGAATTGAAGATGAATTTCTTCCAGCACCGACCACAGCGATTTATAAGCGGCCTGTTGATCTGCCGTGAACTGTCGGCCTTTGTCGTGCTGCTTTTGTTTGCGCTGCGACCACATGGTGATATAGAGCGTGAGGAGCGTCCCCCCCAGAGCGATAAGTGCCGGAATTAGAACGAGAAGAACCTCTTGACTCATGACACGCCTCATATGATTTCCTGGGCTGATTGTGCCACCACCACAGGCTGTCTGCCACATTCGCTGCATTAACTTGAGCTTTGATAGGTTTTTAGCGGGGCTTGTACTCTCAGAGGGGCTTTTTCGCCTTGCCCTGCTCCTCTTCGCGCCCTTGTGGGAGAGGAGGTCGGGAGGTGAGGGGTTCATTCTTTTATGACAAATTTCCACAATTTCCACCAATCTTTTGTGATCACTTGACAAGCTTTTCAGGTAACTACTCAGGCTGGTTTTTATGGTACAAATTAATTCATCGTCAATATACCAACCGTCAAATTAAACAGAATAGTTGAGAAATATCTCAACTTGGAAAAATCCCAACTCTGTGTA
>DAOTUR010000366.1:0-6816 GCA_034436915.1 Anaerolineae bacterium | reverse complement strand
CAGCCCCGACCACGGCACATTGCGCGGATTGCTGCGGGCCAGCAGCGCTACCGCAATCGCATCGAAGCCGTAAGAGGCGAACATCTCCGGGAACATGACGTGCGTCGTGCCCGTGATTTCAATTGCGCCCGCCAGCCCTGCCAGCCCGCCGCTGAGGGCCATCGCCAGCAGTACATTTCGCGCTACGCTCATGCCTGCATAGCGGGCCGCATGTTGATTCGCGCCCACTGTCCGCAGTTCAAAGCCGAGCGTGGTGCGTTCGAGGAACCATTCCACGAACCAGATCAGCACCAGCATGATGATGAAGCCGAAGTGCAGCAGGCCGCGCACCGTGATCGCTTGCAGCAGCACGCCGCCAATCACGGTGACAATCCCCCACACGACGGCCCGCCGCATGGCAGTGGCGGGTGTTTTGCGCCAGATGACATACTGAAATGTGGCGATGAACAGACCCGCCAGCAGAATGATCAACAGCGGGTAAGTGTCGAAGGTGGGGAGCATGGCGGTGGCGAGGATATTGGGCGTCTTGGGGACGGTGGCCGCCGCATCGCCGAGCAAAATCGGGTTGCGCGACTTGATCAGCCAATCGACAAATTGCAGCGCAATGAAGTTGAGCATGATGGTCGTGATGACTTCATGCGCCCCGGTGAAGGCTTTCAATGCGCCCGCGATGGCTCCCCATAGAAATCCGCCCAGGATGCCCACCGCCAGCACAATCAAAATATGAAAGATGACCACCAGCGGTTGCAAAAACACGGGCAGGCTGTCGCGCAGGGCAGGCAGACCCACCAGCCCAAAGCCGACCCAGGCTGCCAGGATCGCGCCCAGATGCAGTTGGCCCTCTGCGCCGATGTTGAACACGCCCGATTTGAAACCGAGGGCAACGGCCAATCCCGCGATGATATACGGGATAGCATTGACGAGCGTTGCTTCCAGATTGCCCGGCACAAACAGCAGCGTCCGATCTCCCAGGCGCACGAAGGCCACAGGCTCCGGGCGGGCGGCTTGCGGAGCGTCTACCGCTGCTGGCGTGGCAGGACTGGCGGCAGGCTCGTCATATTGGGCGATACCCGTTGTGTTGTGCGCGAGGCCGCTGCCAATCAGCACGCGCCCGCCGGGACGATTGATGAGCAGGCTGTCCTCAATCAATTTGGGCAGTTCAGTATCAAGCGCTTCATTGATGGTCGGGGAGCGCAGCGCTTTGGCATCATACAGGCTGGCAATGAGGCGGATGTTGGCCCCGACGCCTGCTGCATCCGTCGATTTTGCCAGATCGAGGGCGCGGAGGGCTTCTAAGGCATCGAAGACATCTTTGGGCTTGGCCTTGCCGATGGCGATGAGGGTATCGGCGTCGCCATTAGTCAGCGGAATCTTCTCGTTGTCCAGATCAATCAGCGCTGCGCTGTACTGCTCCAGGGCGGCAGCGCTGTAGGTATGGATGAGCGAGAGATCGCTCACGGCCCGCTTGTAATCGCTGTCGGGCATTGTCCCCAGGCGCGGCCAGAGCGCGACAGCGGCGGCCTTTTCATCATCGCTCAAGGCGCTGTCACTGCCTGCCAGAGTCGCAAGTTTGGCAATATCGGCTTTAGAAATCTTGTCGCCTGTCAGCTCGGCGGCGGTGGTGCTGGCATAAGCGCGGATGCGTTCGTCGCCAATGGGCCGCATCTCTGTGATCTGCGTGCCTGTTTTGACGACAAAATCGCCTTTGTCGCCATCGTAGGCCGCATAGGTCTCATCTTTGGCGATGCTGTAGATGGGGTGCGCTTTGAGGAAGGCATCGTAGCGGCGCAGCGTCTCAATGCCGAATTTGGCAGCGAGATCATAGGTGTTGGCGCGGCGTCCGAGACGTTTGGCATCAAACGGCTTGGGCTGTGCCTGCAACACCTGACGCAGCGGCGCAAAATCATCATTGCTGACGACATCATTGATGGCGATGCCGGTGGCCCCTTCGATCAAGGCGCTGTAGGCTTTTCCGGCCACCTGCACGCCGCGTCCAATATCGCCGCTTGCGCCTGTGATAATCATCAGCGGCACACCCGCGAGGAAGGCCGTAATCACCGCCAGAAGGGGGACAAGACGAGAGGAGATGCGTCCCCAGGCGCGAAACGGCGCAGGCGCGGGACGTGTTGGGGGAGAAACGGTCATAAAATTTCCTTAGAGATATCAAGCTTTGAGATTTGATTTTTAGAACACGGCCTGCTGTGTCCACACATTCGGACAAGGCGGGCCTTGTCCCTACAGAACACCCTGAATATTGCTATTTATCGTTGTGGCGAAGTTCTAAACGTCCCCTAAAACACCAAAACGGTTCCATATTTGCTTTATTCCATGCTCCCGGCCATCCGCAAGCCGACGGTATTGCGATCCGCCTCAGCAATCGGCAGCACGTCGATAATATGCCCATCGAACATGACTGCGACGCGATCCGACAGACTCAAAATCTCATCCAGCTCCGATGACACGAGCAGCACCGCCGTCCCTTCATCGCGCATCCGAATCAACTGCTTATGGATGAACTCAATCGAGCCGACATCCAGGCCGCGTGTGGGCTGCGAGGCGATCAGCAGTTTGATCGGGCGCGAGAGTTCACGCGCCACAATCACCTTTTGCTGGTTGCCTCCGCTGAGGCCGCCGATGGTATTGTAGATCGTAGGCGGGCGGACATCATAGGTCTCGACCAGATGCTGTGCGTGCGCGGCGATGGCCTCATCATCCACCAGAATGCCCCGCGCAAACGGCGCATCATCATACGAATTCAGCACTAGATTTTTCATCACCGGGAAGGACTTGACCATGCCCATCTTCTGGCGATCTTCTGGGATATGCGCCGTGCCGAGATGGGTGATGGTATGCGGCGTGGCGCGTGTGATATCATGACCTAGAAAATTGATCGTACCTGAGACAGGATGCCGTAGCCCCGTCAGCGCTTCTACCAGTTCGGTCTGGCCGTTGCCCTGTACGCCTGCAATCCCCAGGATTTCCCCTGCGTGAATATCGAGCGTGACGCCATCGACAGCGGCCAGATCGCGCTCATCCATCACCACAAGATCGCGGATATGCATCACGACCTCGCCAGGATGCGCGTCTTTCTTCTCCACCTGGAGCAGCACATCGCGCCCGACCATCAGCGCTGCCAGCGATTCCGTCGTTGAGTTTTGCGGGTCGGCATGGCCCGCGACAGCGCCGCGCCGCAGCACGGTAATATCATCGCAGATTTCCAGCACCTCTTTGAGCTTATGGCTGATGAAGATGATGCTGACACCGCGTTGGAGCAGGGTTCGCATGATCTTGAACAGGCCCTGCGTCTCCTGCGGCGTGAGGACAGCGGTTGGCTCATCGAGGATGAGGATGTTGCAGTCGCGGTACAAGGCTTTGATGATCTCGACGCGCTGCTGAATGCCAACGGGCAAATCCTGCACGAGGGCATCGGGATCGACATCCAGGCCGTATTCGCGGCTGATCTGCTTGATCTTCTGGCGGGCCACATCGCGGCGCAGGAAGGGGCCGCGCACGCTCTCATTGCCGAGCATGATATTTTCGGTCACGGACAGCACATCCACGAGTTGAAAATGCTGATGCACCATGCCAATCCCCACCGCAATCGCATCACGCGAATTGTGGATGGTGACGGTGCGCCCATGCACACAAATATCGCCCTCATCGGGTTGATACAACCCGTAGATGAGATTCATCAGCGTCGATTTGCCCGCGCCATTTTCACCGAGCAAGCCTAACACGCGCCCCTGGTGCAGCGTGAGATCAATGTGATCGTTTGCCAGCACACCTGGGAAACGTTTGGTGATGCCGCGCACTTCCAGGGCAGGTACGGTGGAGGGCGGGGTGCTCATCGCGGGGTTTGTCCTCTCGCGGATTATTGATGAATGAGGCGCGATTATAGCGAAGCGCAACCCAAAGGACAAAGAGCGATCCCTGTGCGGAATCCGTGTAAAATGATGAGATAGAGACAAGGATGATGCGACGATGACCCTCAAAGCCCCGATTATGACGCCTGAGCAGTTCGATGTGTGGGTGCTGCGCCCTGAGAATGCCGACAAGAGCTATGAGTTTATCGCGGGCGAGATTGTGGAGAAGATGGTTGCCAATAATGAGTCATCCTATATTGGCTATAACATAGGGGCTGCGATCCATGCCTATGCCAAGCAGCATGATTTAGGGCGTGTCTCGGGTGAGCAGGCGGGTTATATGGTAAACGGTGAGCGATATATTCCTGATGTTGGGTATATCAGCAAACTGCGTCAGCCCATCCGCAACAAAGATGCTTACAATCCTCTCGCACCTGATCTCGTGGTTGAAGTCATTTCTCCAACGGATCGGCCCAAAACGCTGAGTCGTAAAATCGCCAATTATCTTGCCGCTGGAACTGTTGTCTGGGTTGTGTCGCCTGATGATCAACAGGTCGATGTTTATGTTCCAGGACAGTCTGTCCGTGTGCTCGGCATCGATGACGTGCTTGATGGTGGAACTGTGCTGCCAGGGTTTATCCTCTCGATGAATGCTGTTTTTGCTGATTAAGATGTCTCAAGTTATTGTCTAAAGGAATACGACCATGACCCTCAAAGCCCCGATTATGACGCCTGAGCAGTTCGATGTGTGGGTGCTGCGCCCTGAGAATGCCGACAAGAGCTATGAGTTTATCGCGGGGGAGATTGTGGAGAAGATGGTATCAAATCAGAGATCGGCCCAAATTGGCGCGAAGATTTTGACCTTTATCATGCTTCATGCGATGCAGCATGATCTTGGACGTGCAACAGGGGAACAGGGCGGCTACATGATCAATGGCGAACGTTATATGCCGGATGTGGCCTATATGTCTTATGCGCGGCAGCCGATTGATAACGATGATGCCTATAATCCGCTGGCTCCCGATCTTGTGGTTGAGGTGCTTTCGCCAAGTGACAGCCCAAGAGAAACCCGCGTCAAAGTCGCCAATTACCTCGCCGCTGGAACCGTTATCTGGGTCGTCTCGCCCGACGATGAGCAGATCGAAATTTATGTCCCTGGGCAGCGGGTGCGCCTGCTTGGGATTGAGGACACGCTGGACGGCGGGGCGATCCTGCCTGGATTTACACTGTCGTTGGAGACGATTTTTAAGAGACGGACGGATACGGACTCGCAGACAAATCTGCCGGATGCAGAGTCATAGATATTTGAGGGTGGGCATAATTTCAAGCACGGGCAACCCAGCGGGTCGCCCCTACACACTCATCACAGGGTGACATTTTCCTCTCAACTCAACGATTTATGGCCCAACCTCAAATATATCACATCCAAAATTCAGGCGAGGTAATGTTTTTCGCCCTCCGCTTCTCTAGGACATAATAGATTCGCTCACCTCCTCAGATCGGACGATCCTTATGCTGCGTCTTGGCGTGGTATTCCCTCAAACTGAAATTGGAAACGATATGACAGCCATCCGCGATTACATTCAGGCGCTGGAAGGCATGGGCTACACACATATCCTCGCTTATGATCATGTCCTGGGGGCAGGTCTGGCCCATCGCCCCAACTGGACAGGCCCCTACAACTCAGATACCCCATTTCACGAAGTCTTTACGCTGCTCAGTTATGCAGCGGCGATCACCACGCGCCTCGAACTCGTTACAGGCGTTCTGATCCTCCCGCAACGGCAAACGGCATTGGTGGCGAAACAGGCGGCGCAGGTCGATCTATTCAGCAGCGGGCGTTTTCGTCTGGGCGTTGGCACAGGCTGGAATAAAGTTGAATATGATGGGCTGAATGAAGATTTTACCAATCGTGGCAAACGCAGCGAAGAACAGATTGCGGTTCTACGGGCCTTATGGACGCAAAAAGAGGTGACGTTTGACGGGACATGGCATCATATCGAGGAGGCAGGCATCAACCCGCTGCCGATCCAGCGCCCGATTCCGATCTGGATTGGCGGTGATGCCGATGTGGTTTTACAGCGGATTGCGCGGATAGGCGATGGCTGGTTTCCTCAGAGTCCGCCCGATGACACGGCCCGCGCACAGATGGCCCAACTCAAGACCTATATTGCCGAGGCAGGCCGCCAAAACGAGGATGTGGGCATTAAGCCGCGCTTGACTCTGAGCCGTGTGCCTGAAGCAGGATGGGCGCAGTATATCCACGATTGGCAGACGCTTGGCGCAACTCACTTGAGCATCAATACGATGGGTATGGGCCTCACATCGCCGCAGGAGCATGTGAAAGCACTGGAAACAGCCCGGAAAGAATTGGGGGCGTGGTTTGGCTAAAGCACCCCTCACCTGCCAATCTCTTCTCCCACAAGGGGCGAAGAGGAGCATGGGAGAGGATTCGTTTGAGAGGTAAGGGTTGGTTTTGGAGTGGACGAGGCGGGCCTCGTCCCTACGTCTGCTACGAACTTCTGCTGTATAAGGCGGGGTTTTCAACCCCTGGTTCCGGTTTTCCGCCTCTTTGCTACTTATTCGACAATTCGCGGGGGTAGGTGGTGAGCGATTCGCAGCCATCCTCGGTCACATGCATATCATCCTCAATCCGCACACCAAAGCGCTCCGGCAGATAAATCCCTGGCTCAATCGTGAAGACCATGCCCGGCTTGAGCACATCCGTCACATTGGCGGCAATCTGCGGCAGTTCATGCCCGGAGAGGCCCAGGCCATGTCCGGTGCGATGCGTGAAATACTCACCGTAGCCCGCCGCCTCGATCACATCGCGGGCGGCTTTATCCACATCGCCACAGGGGACGCCCGGCTTTGAAATCAGGCGGGCGGCTTCATTTGCGCCGCGTACCGCTTCATAGACACGCTTCATCTCCTCGGTGGGCGTGCCGAGGCA
>DAOTUR010000365.1:0-7485 GCA_034436915.1 Anaerolineae bacterium | reverse complement strand
GGCATCGCACAAACATCTCAAGACACTTCACCACTCTGACGGCTATACCTACCAGAAAGGACAAGGCGCTCTCCCTCCCCATGCCTAAAGGCAGGGGTCTCTCGCGCCGATTCGATGACTTGAACGGTGATCTCCCACCCGATAGGTCCAAAGATAGGTCATGCTTTGGCGTTTGTTGAACAGCTTAAAATCATTTCTTGTACTTAATAGATTTGTGTACGATATCGGGCTGCGTATCATCACCATCATGATGAACGTATGCATCAGACCTCAATCAGTCGGATCATACCTTGTGCAAGGTATGGATATGTTTGATGCATTATACGTCTGGGCATGTTGTAGAACGTTACAGTTCGAGACACCATTCGTGTAAATTTAAAATTTGTTTTACAAATATGAAAGGCAAGCTCATGAAAAAAGCAGTTCTTCTCTTGGTGCTCAGCGCACTCCTCACCTCCCTGGGTCTGGTCACGGCGCAAGATGCCAAACCCATCACCATCTGGATCGACACCACCCGTCAGGCCGCTGTTGATGCGTTCATTGCCGCCAACCCGGATAAAGCCGATCTCATCAAGACCGAAATTGTTGACCGCGGCGAATTTTCCCAGAAGGTACTTCTGTTCAACAACACGGGCAAAGGCTGGCCGGATGTCGTGTTTGCCGAGCCCGATATCATCGCACGAGTGGCCGATGAACAGCATGATTACCCGCTTGATCTGACGCCATATGTGTCGCAGGAGATTCTGGATAGCTTTGCCCAAGGCGCGAATGCCCCCTGCATGACGCCTGATGGACAACTGTTGTGCCTGCGCAACGATCTGGCGCATGTCGTGCTGTGGTACGATGCCCCACTGATGAAAGAATATGGCTACGATATTCCGACCACCTGGGAAGAGTATGAAGCCCTGGGCGAAAAGGTCGCCGCCGAACACCCCGGCACGATCATCGGCGCGTTTGGCGATGATCAGGGCATGAGCACTTATCTGTGGGCGAGCCGCTGCCCGACGGGCCAGCAGGTCGATGCTACAAAAGTCTACATTAATACCGCTGATCCGAAGTGCATCCGCGCTGTGAGCATGGTCGATAAACTCCTCGCCAATGGCACACTTGCGCCCCTCTCCCCGTTTGACCCTGCATTTGTCGAAATCGTGAAGGCTGGCAAGCTGTTGATGCTGCCCGCCGCCTCCTGGTACGGCGAATATGTCTTCGGCGGCAAAGAAGACAGCCTGTACTACCAGGCCGCCGATGGACGCCTGGGCGTGGCCGCGCCGTTGAAGTGGGCCGATGAAGAGATCGCCTGGACGGGCGCACAGGGCGGCTCATCCTGGGCCGTATCGAAGCACAGCGAGAACCCCACCCTGGCCGCTGAATTCGTCATCTTTGTGACGACTGCTGATGGCTATCAGGGCACAGCCCCGACCTTCCCGGCCTACAAACCTGCCGCCGCAGTCTGGGCAAAGACACTCGCCAGCAATAAAGTCTATGCCGAGGACCCCTTCCCGGTGCTGGAAGCCTCAGCAGGCCAGATTGATCCGCTGTGGGGCAACGTGCGTTTTAACCGTGCGGGATCGTTCAATACGCTGGTGATTGGCGGGCTGAAAGAAGGGCAAACTGTGGCGGATATCATGCCAGCGTTTCAAGAGCAGTTGTCTAATCTGGCTCAGGTGAGCGGCTACGAAGTTGTGACGACCTCGCCTTGAGGATCGACGGCCCATCGGGTCTGATATAGGGCGACCCACTGGGTTGCCCGTGCTTAACATGCGTGACATGGGCGCAGTTCGACTGCACCTCACAGGGGCGATCCAGCGGGTCGCCCCGACGCATCCCAATTTTTAATGCGGTGTTAAAGGAGTACGGTTATGGTGGCACAGGATACACCGCACGCAGTGGCCGCGCCGCCAAAGGCGCAGAAGGCCGTGTTGGGGCGTTCTCCATTTCGGGCGGCACACATTTTTGTTTTGCCTTATGTTCTGTTTTTGCTGGCGTTTGGCGTCGCGCCCGGCATTTATGCCCTCCTCATCAGCTTTAGCAAAACGGTGGGGGGACGCCCCCAACTCTTCGAAGCTGGGTTGAAAAATTATGTGACCGTCTTCACGGATTTTCGCTTTGGTGGAACTATTTCACATATGGCCCAGTTTCTGGTGCTTTCGATCCCGATTGGGATTGTGGGCGTGCTGCTGCTGGCGCTGCTGGTGCATGAGCGGCCCGGTTGGTTCAGCACGACCATGCGGACCATTTATTTTATTCCGGGGGCCGTGGCCGGACCGACACTGGTGCTGGTCGCCATCTTCATGTTTGATCCGAATGTGAGTCCGTTTGGCTGGCTGCTGCGGGACGTGTTGGGCTTTAAGCTGGTGGGGGAGGTGGTGCGCGAACGAAGTTTGCCGCTGCTGTTCACGCTCACGGGCTTTTTTGGCGGGGCGGGCGGCTGGGTGGCGATCTTTTATGGGGCACTGAACGGCATTTCGCACGAGGTCATGGAGGCGGCCACGATGGATGGGTGCAGCCGGATTCAGATGGCGCTTCGAATCAAGTTGCCTCTCATCCGACCGTATATTGCGTATATGTTGATTCTGACATTTGCCGGCAATGTTCAGTTGTTTGCGGAGCCGCAGCTCATCGGGCGTGCGCCTGGAGCCACTGTCAGCGCCTACTGGTCGCCCAACCAACTTGGCTACGCCTTTGCCTTTGAGCTGGGCAATTTCGGCGCGGCGGCGGCGCTGTCCATGCTGCTGTTGATCATTGGCATTGTGGGTGCTTTTATCATCATCCGCACGACGAATCTGTTTCAAACCGAGACCAGCGGTGTTTAAGAGTCTGTTTCCGACGACAACATGGGGAGATTGCTGATGACCACCCAGATCCGTGACACGGCTCGTCAACCGCACATTGATGGCGCACGTTTCTACCGCCGTTTCATGAACAATATGAATATCGCTGAGTTCACATTCTGGCTGCTGGCGCTGCTGGCGTTTGGCCTGTTCTTCGGGCTGCCGTTGGTCTGGTTGCTGTTTGCGCCGAGCAAACTGGATAACGAACTGTTGAGTCTGCCGCCGCTCGCCTTCGGTCGTCTGGAAAATTACGCCCGCGCCTGGAACAACCTGAATGTCTATGATGAAGGGGCGCTGGTGCGTTGGGGACTAAATTCGGTGTTTTATACCGTGAGTTCCCTGCTCCTCAGTGTGACGATTTCTGTTCCGGCGGGCTACGCGCTGGCGACGGCCCGCTTTGCCGGACGGCGCTTGATCCTGTGGGCCACGCTGATCACCATGATTTTGCCGAGTTCCGCGCTGGTTTTGCCGCTGTTCCTGGAGATGAACGCCGTCCGCTTGGTCGATACCCCCTGGGCCGTGATCCTGCCTGCGGCGTTTTTCCCCTTCGGTGTGTACCTGTCATTCATCTACTTTGCCAATCTCATTCCGGGCGATTTACTGTCGGCGGGACGGGTGGACGGCTGTTCAGAATGGCAGTTATTTCGTTATATTGGTCTGCCGCTGGCGCGAACGCTGCTGGGGCTGCTGGCCTTTTTGAGCTTTACGGCCAACTGGAACAGCTATTTCCTGCCGTTTGTGATGCTGAATGACAGTGATCTTTTCAATCTGCCGTTGGGATTGAAGGCACTCATGGCGGGGACATCGGCCATCAACCCCACATTTGCGACAGACCTGCCAATTAAGCGCCCCGAAGCAGCCCTGACGGGTCTGCTGATGGTGCTGCCCGTCGCTATCGTGTTCATCTTCTCGCAGCGTTATGTCATCAGCGGCGCGTTAACGGGTGGAATTAAAGAATAATCGGCTGACATCAGAACTGTGTTCGCCAGAGAGCAGAAATAAAAGCATGTCTCATCCGACGCTTGAAAACAAAGCCGCCTTGATCACAGGGGCGGCCAGCGGGATTGGCCTCGCCATTGCCCAACGCTTTGCGGCGCAAGGAGCGGCTGTTGTGCTGCTTGACCGCGATGCTGCTGCGGGCGAAGCGGCGGCGGCCCATCTGCGGACACAGGGCCAGCAGGCCCATTTCGTACAGGCCAATCTTGCAGACGCGGCGGATATTGCGCGGGCCGTGCAGTCCGCCATTGCCCAGGCGGGCCACCTCGATATTGTCGTCAACAATGCCGCTGTCTTCCTCTCGAAGCCGGTTGAGGAGATTACGGTGGCTGACTGGGATTTTTTGATGGCGGTCAACCTGCGCGGCCCGTTTCTGGTGATACAGGCGGCTCTTCCGTCGCTCAAGGCCGTCAAGGGCTGTATTTTAAACATCAGCTCTACGGCGGCCATTCGGGTATTTTCGCCCAATATGCCCTACAGCGCGGCCAAATCCGGCTTGATCACCATGACCCAAAGTCTGGCGCAAGAACTTCATCCGCACCGCATTCGCGTCAACTGTCTGTGTCCGGGCGCGGTTGATACGCCGGCCCTCCATCGGGATATTGAGGCGCGTGGGGGTGATCGTTCGGGCTTTGACAGCATGAGCGAACGTGGCTACATGACGAGTGCCGAACAGATTGCCGCCGTCGCGCTGCACCTCGTCAGCGATGAAGCCAGCGCCATCACGGGCAGCATTGTCGTGGCGGATGCCGGAGCTATGCTGTCGTAATCCGTTCTCATCAACAAGAGAGGCAGCCGATGCGTTTAGCAGTCAGTGGGATGATGCCAGGTCATCTGGATGAGGTCGATGAACGGTTGGCGCGGCGAATCGCTGACATGGGCTTTACAGGCGTTGGCGTCCATCTCGCGGGTGATCCGCAGGCTCTTTCGGCGCAGACCTGCCAGCGTACCCGTGATATCTTAGCGCAGCAGGGCATTCGCATCGTTCAATTCTGGGGGGCCTACGAGTGCATTATCAGCCCGGATGAGACGATCAGGCAGTCCGGCGTTCGCACCGCCCAGGCGCTGATCCAGGCAGCCGCACAGCTTGGGGCGCAGATGGTCGGCATCCGCCCGACCAGCTTGAATCCACGCGGCGCATGGTGGCCGCATCCCGACAATGACGCTCCTGAGACCGAAGCGCGTCTCGTCCGCAGTCTGCGCGACATTACTTCGGCCTGTGACGGGCATGGCGTGCCTATCGCATTGGAATGCCATGTGACCACCACCCTCAAAAGTGTCGAGGCTGTGCGGCGGGTTGTCGAGGCCACCCGTTCGCCTTGGGTCAAAGTCAACATGGATCCGGTCAATTTCATCAGCGATATCTGGGCAGCCCATCACACCACCGATCTGGTAAATCATCTCTTCGATGTCCTGGGGCCTTTCATCGCCGCCGCCCATATCAAAGATGTTTACGTGGAAGATCGCCATGTGGTGCATATCAGCGAGACTATCCCCGGCGACGGCATCTTTGACTTTGCGACCCTTTTCCGCCGCTTCGAAGCGCTGCTGCCCGATGGCTACGGCTTCATTGAACATCTTCCCGAAAGCCAGATTCCACAGGCCCATGCGTTTGTCACACGCACGCTCAACCAACTCAACATTCCGATCTTGTCGGGTCATGATAAATCATAAACAATTGTGACGGTCTATTTCATGTTTTCTCGCACTCATCAAGGATATCCTCTTATGGCATTATCAAATCCTCTCGATTTGTCGGGCAAAATTGTGCTGATTACGGGCGGTTCAACCGGGATTGGCGAGGCCACCGCCCGCCTCTGTGTGGAGCGCGGCGCGGCAGTGGTCATTGCCGATATCAATCAGGAGGCTGGTGAACGCAGCGCCGCCGCCCTGCGTGAGCAAGGTGGGCAGGCCGATTTCGTCCAGACCGATGTGCGTGATGCTGAACAGGTGCGGGCCTTGATCGACTTTGTGCAGCACACGCACAGCCGCCTGGACAAGATGGTATGTGCAGCGGGTGTCCTGCGCGGCCCCTGGCAGCAACCGGAGGAACTCGCGCTGGAGGATTTTGAGCTGACGATGGATGTCAATGTCAAAGGGGCCTTCCTGTGCGCCAAATATGCCACGCCCCTGTTGGCGGCCAGCGACTCTGCTGTCGTTGTAGTGGTGGCCTCTGGCGCAGGCGTCATCGGGCCAAGCTCGTCGCTGGCCTATGGCGCGAGTAAAGGTGGGGCGAATGGGTTCTCTATGACGCTCGCCAGCCATCTGGCTTCGCGCAATATTCGCGTCAACACGCTGTGTCCCGGCAATATTGTCACCCCGATGAAGCTATCCGTCGATATTGCCGCTGCTGAACGTGGAGGAACGTCAGTTGAGGAGGCGCTGCAAAGAGCTTATCAGAATTACGGCGTGCCGGAGGGCGTGGCGCGTGTCATCGGTTTTATGCTGTCGGATGAGGCGGATTATCTACGTGGGGCGCTGTTTACACGATAAAAGCCAACAAGGAGAATCAGACTGGTGTGTCGAGGTATGGCGTACCCCATAAGATGAACGACGCTTTTTCAAAAAGACCTATCAACGCTTATTTATCGATGTTCAGCCGATAATTTACGCCGGATGGGGTGAGTAAGGAAGAGGAGACTTTGAACCCACTCCCCGCCTCGCCCCCTGTGGGAGAGGCGGTTGAGGTGAGGGGTCGAGTTCATAACAGCCTCTATATGAAGGGTTTGATTTTGTGCGCTCCTCGTGCATAAAATCAGATGATGAGATGGGCATGAGAGAATAGGGTTGTCAGCATGATCTACCATATCACCACCCGCGATGCGTGGGAGCAGGCGCTGGAACGAGGAGCCTATACTGCGCCCTCCCTCGCCAAAGAAGGCTTCATCCACTGCTCGACCCGTGAACAGGTCGTGAAGGTCGGCAATGCCTTCTATCGCAGCCTGCCCAACTGTGTGCTGCTTGTCATCGATCAGAATGGGCTGTCTAGGCCGCCCATGTGGGAAGCGCCCGTGCATCCCACGCAGGAGAAAGCGCCATCTACTGTGTCGCATGAAATGTTCCCGCACGTCTACGGCGAGATTCCAACGGCGGCGGTGGTGAAGGTGATAGAGTTTACGCTTGGAGAGGATGGGCTGTATACGCTGCCGGTGGGGTGTAGAGACAAATGATACAGCGCTTCAGTTTTGGATCGGTTTTAGAGAAGATTGTTTAAAAATGAATGCCAGGATCAAGAGGTAAACAGAAATACTGAGTAGGGACGAGGCCCGCCTTGTCCCATAGACAGCAACTTAAGGATATGTGGCCTCTGATCAGCACGCGGCATCCGCTCTCACCAGAGGCTAAAGCCGTCTGTCTGGGAGTACCAAGCCCCGTAAACGGGGCTTATGGCGCGGGAGCCGGCGCGTTTGTAGCCCCATTCATGGGGCTTTGTCACACTAGGCGGACGGCTTTAGCCTCCGACAACGCGGCGAGCAATGTTCGATTGTCTTAAGTTGGTGCATGTGGGACGAGGCCCGCCTTGTCCTATAGACAGCAACTTAAGAAGCCGTTTGATAATGGAATTTGTAATCTCAAAACAGGGTCATCATGCTGTTTTTGAGCCATCGTCTTGATCGTAACGCCCTGTTTGGTCTTTTGTAGGGGCACGATGCATCGT
>DAOTUR010000364.1:0-6086 GCA_034436915.1 Anaerolineae bacterium | reverse complement strand
ATGGGGGCCAATTCGACCAGATGGCCCGTGAGCGTCACAGGGTCAAGGCTCATCGGTGTGAGCGGCAGCGCCACGTATTCAACGGGCAGCGCGGGATCGTTATTGAGGGTCATAGAATTCTCCGTGATGAAAAAAACATGAACTACCCCTCTCCAAGGAATTTACCCCTCCCTACCCCTCCCCGCTTCGCAAGGAGGGAATTTGGCTCTCTCTACGAAGTGGGGAGAGCGGTTAAGCGGGGAGAGCGGTCGGGGTGAGGGTTATTTGTGTTTCCAGCCCGGCGGGCGCTTCTCGACGAACGCCTGCATCCCTTCGGCCTTGTCCTCCGTGCCAAAAGCGACGTAGAAATTGCGCTTCTCAAATTCGAGGCCCTCGCGCAGCGTGCCTTCATACGCCTTGTTGATCGCCTCTTTGGTCAGGCGCACCGCCACCTGAGACAGGCCCGCAATTTTGTGCGCCAGTTTGACCGCCTCGTCAAAATACGATTCAACGGCCACCACACGATTAACCAGCCCGAAGCGCAGTGCTTCATCCGCCGTCAGTCGCCGATCTGCCAGCATGACCTCCATCGCCACCGCCTTGCCCACCGCCCGCGTCAGGCGCTGTGTGCCGCCGCCGCCCGGTAAAATCCCCAGCAAAATCTCTGGCTGTCCAAACACGGCGGTCTCACTGGCGACGATCATGTCGCACAGCATAGCGAGTTCGCAGCCCCCGCCCAATGCAAAGCCGGACACCGCCGCGATCACGGGCTTGGTGATGCTGCTGAAATCGAAGCCATCAATGAGAGAGTTTTTCATGAACATATCGACAGCCGACGCGCCCGCCATCTCTTTGATGTCTGCGCCTGCGGCAAAGGCTCTGTCGCTGCCCGTGATGACGAGACAGCCGATGTCGGAATCGGCATTGAAGGCACGCAGGGCCTCGATGAGTTCTCGCATGAGGCCGTTGTTGAGGGCATTCAGGGACTGGGGGCGATTGAGGCGCACAACACCCACGCCGGGCGCAGGCGTTTCCGTCAAAATAAATTCATAAGGGGCCATTATCAATGCATCCTGTGTGAAAACAATTCACCACGATGCTATCCTGAAAGCCTCGAAAGAGCTATGACCCTGTAGAACCGCCCATATGCTTAATTCTGGCGCAAGAGGCGCAAAATCATGCGGGCGGCCTGTCGTTTCAGGCGTGCCCACCAACCCCGATGCAGCACCTTTTTAGGGGCAGGCACCTCCAGCGGCATGATCGGCTTCATGACGGGGCGCACAGGCACATCGCTCATGGGGATGTAGAGACGCTGCTGTGCGATCATCGCCATCGCTACTGTGATCGTGACGACCATGTGCAGATCATCATCGCTCACCTCGGTCTGCTGCTGTTCGGCAAGCGTGGGCTTGATATAGCGCTCGGCCACCGCCTCCGCAACATAGGCACACAGAAGTTTTTGCGTCTCATCGAGTTCTTCCTCGTAGAGACGATAATCGAGCGGCTGCGGGAGACTGTTGAGGAGAGTGTTGACACGTTCGCGGATATTCACAAAAGGATTAGGCACGGCCAGTTGGCTGGCGTCAAAACTTTCGCTTTGGATATGCTCCTCGAACGCATTGCGGCGTTTATCTTCCGATGGAAACATACTTCTGTATCCCGTAATAACTCTAAAGGGCATTCTTATTTTCAGTATAGGCCAGAGTCGATCCTGTGACAATCACCCACCTCTCACAGGGTTAGAAAGTTCTATCAGAACTGCCCCCATTCAGCGTTTATACACCGCCAGCACCGTTGGGACGGGCGTAAGCGAGGAAATTTGATAATTGATCGGCGCGATCAGCATCATGGTAGAACTGCCGCCATCCAGATTCACAGCATATGTTAATTGAAGATCGGACGCCGCGAGATATTGGCTGAGATCATACAGGCCGGGGCCATAAATCGGCGTGGCGATAATGACGATATTGCCCTGTGCATCAATCGCAATGAGGGTGCGGCGGCTGGCGCGATTGTCATTGGGCGTCAGGCCGCTGGCCGCGCTGTTCACGATCAGACTAGGGAAGCCCTGCACCGCGTAATCGAGCCAGCGGCCATCATACGGCGCATTAATGAGGGATTGCAGCACAGGCAAACCGTTCTGCACCGAGAACATGCCGCCGCGATTGACGAACGTTTGCCCAAATGCGCCCTCATCGGTGATGACCATGCCGACCACTGTGTTATCCGGATGGAAAAAGTTGGCATTGATGATGAGCGCGGCATCCGGCAGCAGCGTTTGCCATTCACTCAGCGTCAGCGGCTGGCCGGGGCGATAATGCACTTTGAAGGCATACTGCGTGGCATCCAGCCGCACCGCCACCAGCGTTTTGAGGATATCGCCGCCGGGGAGAAGCTGGCGTACCCACATGCCTGATGCCGCCGCTTGCCATTGATCGGACAGTAGCGGCACGCCGCCGACAGAGGGCGCTTGCTGCGTCAGCATCGGCGCGACCACCTGCGGCGGGGGCGGCGGCAGCACACCCTGCGAGGCCAGATTGCACCCGCCCAGGAGACCTGCCATGAGGAGAAAGAGAAGGCGTTTCAAAGGCGTTCTGTCTTTTGCCTATGGATGATGAATGCCCATTATAGATCATGATATCGGTTGTTTGCGGCGCAGCGATTTAAAGGGGGATGAATAGATCGCTCTTAACCCCTCCCCAACCCCTCCCCGCTCCGCAAGGAGGGGCAAGGGTGCAGTACATTGAGAGGTGTCGCGTGGTTGTGTCGATCCCGTTTCAATGTGAGGTGGGATTAACGTAGGGGCGACCCATGGGTCGCCCTTACAAGAGCGCGAAGCCACCGAAGGTTTAGATCGCGCCCTGAACATAGTTTTTCCAATACGGGCGACCCATGGGTCGCCCCTACACCAACAGTAATCATTCACCTATCCATGCGACAAAGGCCGTTGTAGGGGCGCGATCTAAACCTTCGGTGGCTTCGCTCGCGCCCTGATGATTTGTAGGGGATTCGACGTGGGCAGGATGTATTCTGCCCCTACAAACCCACGATTCTCACGGATAGGTGAATGATTACCACCAACACGATTTTACGGATCACAACATCTCAGCATGTTATCATGCACACCTTTACAGCACGTCGCGCCCTACTCCTTATCGTCTTGCGCCGCCAGGAATGTCTCATCCAGCCCGGCGATGGCATAGGCCAGCAGGCGTGCGGCCCGCTCCATATCTTTCAGGTTGACGGTCTCAATCGGGGAATGCATATTCCGCAGCGGCAGTTCCAGCAGCGCCGTTGGAATGCCCTCCCGCGCAATCTGGATTGACCAGGCATCTGTCCCCGTTGCGCCCGCAATCGGATCGACCTGATATTTGATCTCGTATTTTTTGGCTGTCGCGGTGAGATGCTCATACAGGCGCGGATGAATATTCGCCCCTAGCGCAATCGCGGCATCGGGATTGATGTGATAGGCCGCTGTCCCCGCCCCAAACAGGCCCGTTTCCTCCTGCACCGTCGCCACTGCATACACATCCCAACTGTGATGCATATCTTGCAGGTGATGTAAGGCGGCTGTCACAATGGCGACACAGGCACGATCATCCATCGCCTTGCCCACCAGATGATCGCCTTCCATCTCCAGCAGCGGCGTGTCCGGCGTCACAAGATCGCCAATCCGCACCAGACGCACCACCTCATCGTGCGGCAACCCCACATCAATCATCAGGCTCTCCGCATCAGGGTATTTGTTGCGCTCCGATTCGCGCAGCGCATGGGGCGGCACTGTTGCCACCACGCCGGGCAGCATCTGGCGACCATGCACCAGCACAGGCTGTGCCATCATGACACGCGGATCGAGGCCCGCTACGCACTGCACATAGAGAAAGCCATCAACGATATCGCGCACCATGAGCGCGATCTCATCCATGTGGGCGGCCAGCATGATCTTGCGCGGCGTGCTGAGAGGCCGCGTCGCCCGCCGAATCCCGATCAGACTGCCGAGGCCATCCTGCTCAAACGAGTCCACCAGCGGTGTCCAGGCGGTGCGAATCACCTCACGAATCGACGCTTCGTGGCCGGAGGGAGAATGCGACTCCACCAGATGCTTCAAATGCTCTTTTAAATCAAACGGCACACATCACCTCTCAGGGTCAGGTTGTCTCAGTCTGCCCGCTATTATAGCCTGCTGTAGCGCGACAGACGCAGATGATGTCTCAAGAAAGGGAAATTACGTCGGGGATGAGGTATTTATAACAGCCACACCATCAAGGCCAAGCCAGATCGACACACACCCATAGCGTCCCCACCCGTCTCATGCTTCAATAGAGGCATCAGACGACAATCAGGGGATAATGATGATGTGGAGACGATTGATTTTGCTCGGTACGCTTGCCATGAGCATCGGGATGGCCCAGGCGCAGGCCAATATCAGCGCCACGTATGGCACAGCCATCACACTCGATATTCAGAACGATCTACCACAGCTCATCACCTTTGAGGGCAAGGCGGGTGATATTGTTTACGTCAGCCAATTTTCCGACACGATTGATATCCCATTGACGCTGTACAGCCCGGATGGGACGCTGCTCGCCCCATCATACGATTTTCAACAGCAGATGATTTTGCCCACAACGCTGACGACGGATGGCACGTATACCCTCTCGGCTCAGCGCCCGGATTATGATGACACGACAGGCTCCACACAGATTTTGATCAACACCAGCACGCTGCCTGATATTGCCAACGCGCCCGCCTCCGGCACGTTCGCACAGCCGGGCGAGATGCGCTGGTTCGCACATGACGCGAAGAAAGGCGATCTGTATCGGCTGGACTCCACCTGTGACAACTGCTCCTTCTTTGAGATCACACCGTCTCAAGAGGTGATCGGCGGCACCTATACGCAACGCAACCCCTCGCTGCTGCTCGATCAGTGGAAGGAAGATGGACGAGTGCTCATCGGCAGCCTGACGACCACCGCCAGCGATTACAGCTTCGCGCTCACCCCCATCACACCGCTGACTCTGACGCAAAATACGCCGCTTGAAGGCCGCATCGCCAACAATGGTGCTGAGATATTTGCCTTCAGCAGCGCCAAAGGCAAGGCGTGGCGGCTGGACAGCACCCTGTCAAATCAGGGGGATCGCATCATGGGACTGTTTATGTTTGAGGGGCGTGCCAATGCCGACAGCCTCGTCAGTTACGACACAGGCTCCGGGCCAGATGGCAACCCGCAGATTACGCCCTTCATCGCGCCTGCCGATGCCACCTATTACGTCTTGCTGCAATGGCGCGGCTACCGTGAGGAACTGGTAGACAGCCCCTACACGCTGACGCTGCGCCCGGAGAGTCTGCGCCAGCTCACGCCCGATGGTGTGGCCTATGAAGATCAGATCACAGGGACTGATGGCACAGAGCGCTATCTGTATCGCGGCACAGCAGGCGAAACACTAACGCTCACTCTGGACAAAACAGGCGGTGAAGGTCAGATGGCGCTGCGGATTGTGGGGCCGGAGCGCGATGCTGTCGTCTTCGAGGGGCGGGCTGTGACGCGCCTCGTCGTTGATCTCACGCTGCCGAGCGATGGCCTGTATCAGGTCGCCGTGTCGAATATTGCTGATGACACGACCAGCGTCCTTGATTACACGGTGGCCCTGCAAGCGCAGGCCGCGCCATGAGTTGGTAGAAAGCGCCTGTACTCGCTACAATCACGTAAAATGATGAGCCGTTTTAGGGGAAGCTGTCATGGCAAAAGAGATCAAAATCATCACCTTCATCAATGATGGCGAAGGACGTAAACAGGGCGAAGAAGAACTGACGCTGCTGGTCAACCAGGGCTATGAGATCAAGTCGGCGGGCGGCGGCACAGGCGCAGATATGGTCTGGGGCTTCGTCATCCTGCAACGTGAGATGGAAGATCAGGCGAATTCGTAAGATCGTGCAGGATCAGGGGCGTAAGCATCCCCATCCCTGAAGGGAGGGGCTTTTAGCCCTAGTGCTTACCAGACTCGGCCCGCAAGGGCTCCGTTAGAGACGAATACATAGGCACTTCGGAATGCCTCACCAGTTCCGAACTCTGCGGTGAACGATTAAACAGGCGGCTTGGGAGCCAA
>DAOTUR010000363.1:0-3385 GCA_034436915.1 Anaerolineae bacterium | reverse complement strand
GGAACCTATGTCGGACGTGTGGCCTGCCGCGCCACAGGACGCTTTGATATTGTGACAGCGCTCGGCAAAGTGACGGCATCGCACAAACATCTCAAGACACTTCACCACTCTGACGGCTATACCTACCAGAAAGGACAAGGCGCTCTCCCTCCCCATGCCTCAAGGCAGGGGTATCCCGCGCCGATTCGATGAAAGATAATTTACGGGGTTTCAGCCCCCTTCAGGGGGCTTGGTTTTAGTCAGGCGGAGGCTTTAGCCTCCGACGTTAACAAGCTGCTTTGTGCTTAAAGGATGTTTTGTCTATGCGTCTCACGTTTCCGCTGGCCCTCATTCTTCTGCCGTTGGCGCTTGGCTTTCTGGCGTATATCGGCTGGCCGCGCATCGTCTTTCGGCGGCGGCGCGATATGCTGAGTCTTGTCCTGCGCGGCCTGCTCGTCACGCTGGTGATTCTGGCGCTGGCAGGCGTGCAGATCGTGCGCCCTGTGCAAAAATGGGCCGTCGTCTTCCTCGTCGATGCCTCCGACAGTCTCGGTGCTGCCGCCCGCTCCGAAGAAGAAGCCTATCTGCAAAAGGCCCTCGCCAATAAGCCCGCCGATGATGAATGGGCGGTGGTGCTGTTTGGCGAAAACGTCTCGATTGAGAAACCGTTCAGCGCCGCGCCGCAGTTTACGCCGATTCGCTCAACGGTGAAGGCGGGCAATACCAATCTGGCCGAAGCGATCCAGACCGGCCTCTCGCTCTTCCCGGCGGATGCGGTGCGCCGCATGGTCATCCTGAGCGATGGACAGGAGACGATGGGCAGCGCCGCCGTCAAAGCCCAGTTGGTCGCGGCCTCCGGTGTGGAGATCAGCACCGTTTTGATCGAGCGCCCGCAGGTGGCCGATATTCGCATTCTGTCCGTCGAGACGCCCGCCCGCGTCTCGGAGGGCCAGCAGTATGATGTGAGTGTGACGATTCAGGCCGATCAAGCCGCCGCCGCTCAACTCCTGATCTTTGCCAACGGCGTGCTGATTCAGGACACCAACGTCACGCTGCGTAACGGCGTGAATGGCTATTCGCTCAGCCAGACAGCGGCGGCCAGCGGCTATCTCAATTACACGGCTCGTCTCAATGTGGCCGGAGATGGCATCCCACAGAACAACCAATTTGCCTCGTTCAGTCAGGTGGTGGGGCAGCCGCGTGTGCTGGTGATCGCCCGCGATGCCAGCGACATCGCCGAATTGATCCCCGCGCTGGAAACGGCGGGTGTCAAGGTCGATGTGCAGACGCCCGCCAATCTGCCGCCCGCCTCGGTGCTGGTCAATTATCGCAGCGTCATCCTCGTCAATGTGCCTGCCCAGGACTTCTCGACGGGGCAGATGCAGCAGATTCAGCGCTCGGTGCGCGATCTGGGCGGCGGATTGGTCTTCATCGGTGGGTCGGAGTCGTATGGGCCAGGCGGCTATTATCAGACGCCAATTGAGGAGAGTCTGCCCGTTGAGACGCGCATCAAAGATCAAAAACGCATCCCGCAGCTCACGATTGCCTATCTGATTGACCGCTCCGGCAGCATGAGCCTGGAAGATTCAACGGGCATCCCATTCCTGGAATTGGGCAAACGGGCGATTGATCTGTCGATTGATTTGCTGCAACCGTCAGATCGGGCGGCGGTGGGGACATTTGACGCCAGCGGCTCCTGGATTGCAGGCTTCCAGAACGTCAATGATAAGCGCACGCTGCAACAACTGGTCGCCACGCTGCGGCCGGGCGGCGGCACGGATATTCTGGCCGGGATGCAGTTGGTCGCCCGCGATATCACCAGCGAACCCTCGCCGCGCAAACATATCATCCTGCTCACCGATGGCGGCTCCAGCCCCAAAGGATTGGTGGAGCTGACGAAGAAGCTGCACGATGACAGCGGCGTCACCACCAGCGTCGTCGCCCTGGGGACGAATCCGCCCGCCTTCCTGCGGCAGATGACCGAGGCGGGCGATGGTAACTATCACGAGGTCAAGGATATCGGGCAGATTCCGAACATCTTCGCTCAGGAGACGGTGCTTGCCACGCGCTCTTATATTCAAGAAGGCGATTTTACGCTCGTCCGCACCGCCAACAGCCCCATCCTCAATGGCATCGACGCGCTGCCCGCCCTGAAAGGCTATATCGCCACCACTGCCAAGCCCACCGCACAAACTATCCTGCGTGGGCCTGATCCCTACAAAGACCCGATCCTGGTGCAGTGGCAGTATGGATTGGGGCGCGTGGTCGCCTTCACCAGCGATGCCGCCTCACGATGGGGCGCAGAGTGGGTCGGCTGGGCCAATTATCCGCGCTTCTGGGCGCAGGTCGTCAATTGGACGATCACTGAGACCAATCAGAGTCCGCTCGAAGTGCAGGTGACACTCATGCCGGATGGACAGGCGCGGGTGCTGGTCGATGCCCGCACCGTCGATGGGGCCTTCCTCAACAATCTCACGCTCAATGGCGCGATCCTTGCGCCCGATAACACCAGTCTGCCGCTGACATTGGCGCAAATCGCGCCCGGCCAGTATGCAGGCACGTTCACGCCGCCCGCTGAAGGCGCGTATTTCATCGCCGTGAATGGGCAAACGGTGGAGGCGTCTCCGTTGCAGCAGGTGACAGGCTGGGTGCTGAGTTATTCGCCCGAATATGTCCAGAGCGCCAGTGGCCGCACCCTGCTCTCTCAAATTGCCACGATCACGGGCGGCCAGGATTTGACGCAGACGCCCGCCGATGCCTTCATTCATCGCGGCGAACTGCGGACAGCCGGGGCCTCGATTGCGCCCTGGTTGCTGACATTGGCGGCACTGCTGCTCGTGCTCGATATTGCGGTGCGGCGGCTTATCGTCACGCGCAGCGATGTGCAGCGTTTGCGCCATTATTTCTTCCCGGCGCAGGTCATGGAGACGCAGGAGCGCATGAATTCGCTGATGGAGGCCCGCAACCGCGCCCGTGAACGCACCGGGGTTGAGGCAGACTCGCGCCCGACGGACACGCCCGATGTGCCGCGTGTGCCGCGCATTCCATCACGGCCTTCCCGCGAGGCGCTGTCAGACTCATCACAAGCGCCTGCCCAGGGCACGATGTATCGTGCCCCTACGCCACCTGCGAATGCCGATATTGTCGCACCAAAGGCGGCTCCGCTCAAAGACGCGCCACCTGCCCAGGACACACCCATCACGCCGGCCCAGACCAGAGAAAACACCGTTGGCAATCTGCTCAAAAAGCGGCGCGATGGGAGACAGGACAAACGGTGAGGGCATTGGTGCTGTCATTACCGAAGAAACGCCGTAAAGCCCCTGCCTTTAGGCATGGGGATATAAGGTGTGCTTGCATTCGAGGGTGTTATTTCGTATAGTATTTCTAGGTGCGAGAACAGATGTCC
>DAOTUR010000362.1:0-2194 GCA_034436915.1 Anaerolineae bacterium | reverse complement strand
CTTTGATATTGTGACAGCGGCAGGCAAAGTCACGGCATCGCACAAACATCTCAAGACGCTTCACCACTCTGACGGCTATACCTACCAGAAAGGACAAGGCGCACTCCCTCCCCATGCCTCAAGGCAGGGGTATCCCGCGCCGATTCGATGAAGGGCGCAATATATTGCGCCCCTACAAAAACGCTGTGACCTGTTGTGACATTTAGTGCTTCTGAAATGGCAGAATAAAGCGTGGGGCTGGCGTGTCGATATTCTCCAAAATGCTGCGCCGCTTAAAATCCTCAATGATCTGACGTGACTCTTCATAAGGAAGGCCGAGGATATCTTGCAGCGCTCCGGCACTCAGCCAACCGAGATAGGCGGCCAGCGTGCGGGCTTGCGCTCGGACATCGAAGCCTGTACTGGCGTTTGTGCCATTGGTCGCTGCGGCAGGCGCATCAGGGGGGAGGAAGGTGTAGGCCGAGGCAGTGTATCCAACGACCTCCACCAGCATCGCTCCCTCCTCAAGCGGGGCCACCAGTTGCTCTGCTGTGACGGTCTCCGTTCCATTGTCCTCTTGAGGCGTCTGCAACACATGTTGAGGCGCAGCATCAAGCGTCGGCGCGGAAACAGCCAAGGTCTCCATAGACTGCTGTACAGGCTCTGCCACATGTTCCAGCGCAGGCCGCGCAAAAGCCGTCTCTGTCGGATCGGGTTCCGTGACCATCTCAAGTTGCTCAGGCATCCTGGGCGGCGCGGCGGTTTCTGTCGTTGGCGCAAGCGATGGCGCAGGCCGTGTGCGTGTCATATCAGGCGACATCTCGCGCAGCATCGTCTCCACCGTATCATCGGAGGCGGCTGGCGAGGCAGACGGAAGGCGGTTATCGCTGGGCGGCCCTCCACGATCCTGGGCAAAGAGGCGGGCGGCTTTTTCCAGCGATTGGCGCGGCGGCTCGCTCGGCACAGGCGGCTTAATGAGCAGCATGGCCGCCTCCTGCGTCTGCAAAATGCCCGTGACGCCCGTCTTGCCACTGATGATCGTACCGGACGCGGCAGCAGTCTGGCGCTGGCGAGTGTTGCTGCGCCAGTAATCGACGGCCCGCCGCAGTTCAACCCCACTGATCGCAGAGACCTCTATAGGCATTATCCGCAGGTCTTTGCGCTGATCCAGCCGCCCCTCAACCACAAAGGCATCCACGAAGCGCAGTTGAGAGCGATGGATGGGAATATCTTTGATCAGGTCTTTGGCGGCGGCCCGCAGAACGATGCGGGTTTGAATCAAATTCAACACGTTTTTCAGCGGGTCAGCCGTCGGCAGCTCATCCACAGCCAGCAGCAGATGAATGCCGACCTTTGCGCCCTCGGTGAGCAGACGCTGGATTGGGGCCAGATATTCATCCATGAACGGCAGCCATGTGGCGTCGGTCAGGGAGTCGATCACCATGACAATGCGCGGAATATCCGGCTTGTTCTTTTCGCGCTGGCGGGCGTTGTAATCGGTCATGGTGCGTGTATTTTCGTCTTTAAACGCCTGCTGCCGCCGCTGTACCTCTTTCACAAGGCCCGTCAGCAGACGAGCGCCACCCGACGCATCGGGCAGAATGCGCCCCAGGGCGTGCGGTGCGCCCGCAATGATCTTATAGGCCCGCGCACTGTCGCCGGACAGCGACAACCGCAGTTCGCCCGGCGTACTCAGAAGTGTGAGCGTCAGCATGATGCTGTTGAGGATGTGCTGGCGGGCAGTATCTTTGCCGACGACGAGCAGATGGCCCACGTCTGCCAGATCACGCACGATGAGCTGTTGCTCCAGCGTGATGCCGCAGGTGAAGGCGGTAAATGAGGGATGCTTGCGGAAGGTATCGCGCACCAGCATCCGCCGTAAGCTGTGCGGGCGGTGGTCATGCGTCCGCAGCAAAATCCCAACCGCGTTGTCCTCGCCTTTGAGCACAGGCACATAGCCGAGCGTCCAATCGGCGTGCGTGAGGGCGATCTTTTCAACGCTTTTCTCAATCTCTTCGGACGTGATGACGCGCCGTTGCCCCATCTTGCCCGTTGCTTCAGGGCGGGCGACAAAGAGATGATAGGACGGCGATGAACGGACGTTAATAATGCGGGCGGGGGTGTCCAGGTCAGCCAATTCGCGCTGGATCATAAGCATGTATTCACGAATCGAACCGCTGCCACCGGGCGGGGCAGACCCTTGATCCAGGATATC
>DAOTUR010000361.1:0-17044 GCA_034436915.1 Anaerolineae bacterium | reverse complement strand
GCCCATCGGGATGCCAGCACGCTCCAGAATCTGCGCTACGTCTTCCAGAATCCCGGCGATTCGCTCAATCCGTATCATACGGTGCGCTCGGCGATTGGTCGCACCATTCGCCATCTTCGCAAAGACGAGCACTCCACACAGGATGTAGAGCAAACGCTGCAACAGGTGCTCACGGCTGTTGGTCTCACCTCAGCCTATGCGGATCGCTATCCCAGCCAGCTCAGCGGCGGCGAAAAGCAGCGCGTGGCCCTGGCACGCGCCTTTGCCGCGCAGCCTGCGCTTGTGCTGGCCGATGAACCGACCTCGGCGCTGGATGTGTCGGTGCAGGCCGTGATTTTGAATCTGCTCAAGGATTTGCGGGCGCAGGCCGACGCTTCCTACATTGTCATTTCGCATGATCTGGATGTGATTAGCTATCTGGCCGATTGGATTATTGTGCTGTATCTGGGCGAGATCATGGAGCAGGGGCCAAATTCGCAGGTGCGCCACGCCCCGATGCACCCCTACACCGAAGCGCTACTCATGTCCGTCCCGACGATTCCCGATGGCACATCCAGCAAAACCACACTCTCGGCAAAGGACGCGCCTCCCCTCCTCCAGGGCGATATTCCCTCACCGCGCCACAAGCCGTCGGGTTGCCCGTTTCACACGCGCTGTCCCCGTTTCCTGGGCGATATCTGCGTCACACAGACGCCGCCTGTACGAGCAGGCGAAAATGGGCATGAGATTTGCTGTCATATCCCGCTGGATGAGCTGCGTACACTCCAGACAGGAGGCGCATAAATGATTCGCTATCTGGCGCGGCGTGTGGCGCTGCTGCTGATTACGCTGCTGCTCACGTCGATCATTGTGTTTGCGCTGACGCAGTTTTTACCCGGCGATATTGCCCGCCTGATCCTGGGGCGCGATGCCTCGCCGCAGACAGTCAACGATTTCCGCCAGCGCTTCGGCCTGAATGATCCGCTGCCGATGCAGTACGTCCACTGGTTGAGCGGCCTCGCGCAGGGCAATCCGGGGCGCTCATTTTCGGCGGGCAATCCGCCTGTCATGCCGCTGGTGCAAAGCCGCCTGAGCAATTCGCTGCGTTTGGCGGCGCTCACACTGCTGCTCAGTGTGCCGCTGTCGATCACAGTGGGGGTGATTGCTGCCCTGTATGCCGATACCTGGGTCGATGGCCTGATTTCGCTGATATCACTGGCGGTGGTCGGCCTGCCCGAATTTGTCACCGGGATTGTGCTCATCAATGTGTTTGCGTTGGGGCTGCACTGGTTTGAGGCCACATCGCTGGTGCGCGACAGCTATACTCTGGGCGAATGGCTGCGCGTGCTGATTCTGCCTGCGCTCACGGCGAGTTTTGTGCTGTTCGGCTATATCACGCGGCTCACACGGGCGGGCATGATTGAAGAGTTGAAAAAGCCGTATGTGCGGACAGCGGTGCTCAAGGGCCTGCCGTATCGTCAGATCATCGTGCGCCATGTGCTGCGCAATGCCCTGCTGCCCACGATCACGGTGATTGCCATCAGCACGGGATGGCTCATGGGCGGCCTCGTCGTGATTGAGAATGTCTATAACTATCCGGGCCTGGGATCGCTGCTGATTGAAGCCGTGAATCAGAAGAATCTGCCTGTGCTGCAAACGGTTGTTGTGCTGGTGGTCTTCATTTACGCCGTGTCGAATCTGGTGGCGGATATTCTGTATGCGGTGCTGAATCCACGCGTGCGATTGGGGTAATGTAGGGACACGATATATCGTGTCCATTTTTTCCCATTTATTCGCCACCAACACAACACGCCTATAATCAGGTCAACCTGTCATTGAATGAGAGATACCCGATGCCCCTCTATCAATATCGCTGTGACGACTGCGGCCATGAGTTTGAGGAGATACACAGCTTCGCATCCGCGCTGCCCGAATGCCCCGAATGTGAGAGCGCACACGTCAAACGCCTCATCACCACCGCGCCCGCCATCACAAAAGGTGCTCTGGCGCACCCTGGCGATGGCAAACGTGCGACCAAAGAACAGCTTCGCGACAAGTGGGCGGAAGAATCACCCAAGCTGCGAGAGAAACTCCGCGCTAAACTGGGTGATGAGGCCGTCAACAGCCTGCCAACGCTCAATATGCCCATAGGTTCTGAGGATTAACCATAGGGAGCAGAGTTTGTAGGGGCACGATATATCGTGCCCCTACGTACCTCCATTTTATGTCCTTCTCCCTCCTCAATGCCCGCGTCTGGGATGACGATGCACACGCCTTTGTCGCTCGTGATCTGCATATGGCAGATGGGCGCATCGTCGCACGCCCTGACCGCCGCGCACGCACGATTGATCTCAACGGCGCGATGGTGCTCCCCGGCCTGATCAACGCGCACGATCATCTGGCGATGAATCATTTCCCGCGCACGTCGTTTCGCCCCATCTATCCCAATGCCCATGTGTGGGGCGAAGACGTGAATGTCCGCCTCGACACCGAACCGTATAAAAGTTTGCGGGCCGCGCCGCTGGTCGATAAAGTCTTTATTGGGGCGCTCAAAAATCTCCTCAGCGGCGTGACCAGCGTCGTGCATCATGATGCGCCGCACAAACCCCTGTTTGCGCGAGATTTTCCGGTGCGTGTGCTGCCGCGCTACGGCTGGGCGCACAGCCTGCATTTCATGTCGCGGGAGGCGGTCATAGGCTCTTATCAAGACACGCCGCCCGATGCCCTGTGGTTCATCCATCTGGCCGAGGGCACGGATGAGCTCGCACAGAATGAATATGCGCGGCTCAAGGAATGGGGCTGTGTCAGCGTGAATACTGTCCTGATTCACGGTGTGGGGCTGACAGACGCCGATATTGCCGATGCTGCGCCCCGCGTTCGTGCCCTTGTCGTGTGTCCGAGCACAAATCGCTATTTGCTTGGGGCCGAACCGCCCATCGAAAAGTGGCAGGCCGCAGGCGGCACGCTTCTGTATGGCAGCGATTCGCGCCTCACTGCTGAGGGCGATCTGCTGACGGAATTGCAGTCGGACGCGGTGCAAAAGGGCGAGGCACGCCTAGCCCCTACGATTTTGGCGGCGCAAATGGCGCTCACCGCCCGTACATTGGGACTGGCACAGGTGGGGCAACTTGCACACGGCGCATGGGCGGATGTGGTGATTATCAATGGCATGACGCGCAGCCAGGTGCGGCTCGTCATGCGCGGCGGGCATCCCTGGATTGGCGATGCTGATATCATGACGCCATTTGGCCCAAAAACGGTCATAGCGCATGTGGATGGTGTGGAAAAGCGTCTTGATGCAGGGCTGGCGCGGCGCATTCAGGCGTGCTCATTGCAAGAAAAGGGTCTGGAAGTCGATATCCGATACATCCGAAGATGGTTTTTTGGACGATAGACATATAAATAGGTCATGAAATCCATGTGGATAGATTGATCTTTTTATGAGCCATTTGCTTTTATGCTCCGTGACAAAATACAATCTGTCTTACACGTCCACATGAGATCGATGGCAGGGGGCCGTTTATGAGCACTATTCTGTTAGGCCAATCCTACTATCTGCGCCTCGATGAAAAATTATATCGTGCCATGCAGCCTTATCCGCCCCTGGGGACGCTGTATGCCGCCGCCCTGCTGCGCGAACGCGGCCTTGATGTGGCGGTATTCGATGCCATGCTTGCAGACGGGCCGCACGAATGGACTGCCACCCTTGAGAAGCATCAGCCGCGCTATGCCGTTCTTTTTGAAGACAACTTTAATTATTTGAGCAAAATGTCGCTCCTCACCATGCGGGAGGCCGCTATCGCCATGATCGCTGCTGCCAAACAGCGCGGATGCCACATCATCGTCGCAGGGGCCGATATGACCGATCATCCCGATCTGTATTTTACAGCGGGGGCCGATTATGTGCTCATCGGTGAGGGCGATATGACGCTCGGCGAACTGATCGCCGCCCTGGAGAGCAAGGCCGATTCTGACGCTCTGACCGCGATTCCCGGACTGGCTTATCAGCGCGACGACAAAATAGAGCGCACACGCCCCCGCCCTGTCCTGCGCCACCTCGATGCACTGCCCCGTCCCGCCTGGGATTTGATCGATCTATCGCGCTATCGTCACATCTGGCAGAGGCAGCACGGTTATACTAGCCTCAATCTGGTGACGACACGCGGCTGTCCGTTTCACTGCAACTGGTGTGCCAAACCGATCTGGGGCCAGATGTATAACGTCCGCAGCCCGCAGCATGTCGCGGCAGAGATGCGCTGGCTCAAGGAGCACTATGCGCCGGATCACATCTGGTTCATGGATGACATTATGGGCATTCAGGACAAATGGATTGAAGCCTTCGCGGATGAACTCGACACGCAGCAGGCGCACATCCCGTTCAAGAGTCTCAATCGCGCCGATTTGCTGCTGCGCGGCCAGACGATCCCGGCCTTGAAGCGGGCGGGCGCACAGATCGTCTGGATCGGCGCGGAGAGCGGCAGCCAAAATATCCTGGATGCGATGGACAAAGGCACGCAGGTCGCGCAGATTTACGAGGCCACGCGCAAGCTGCACGAGCATGGCATTCAGGTCGGCTTCTTTTTGCAGTTTGGCTATCCGGGCGAGACCCGCGAGGATATCGAAAAGACGCTGCAAATGGTGCGCGATCTCATGCCGGATGATATTGGCATCAGCGTGAGCTACCCGCTGCCCGGCACGCCCTTCTATGCCCGCGTGCAGGGCGAATTGCAGCGGCAAAATTGGGTGGACAGTCAGGACATGGCGATGCTGTATCGTGGCCCGTTTGCAACGGCGTTTTATCGCCAACTGCACACCGTCGTCCATAAAGAGTATCGCGCCCGCAAAACCGCCGCCAAACTGCGACATCTGCTCACACATCCGCTGCATCTGCGCCCCTCGCATGTGCGCGAGACGGCCAGCATGATCTATCACACCCTCACGCTGTCAGGCGCACGCCGCACACTCGATACATTGGCCGCGCTGCCGCATGAACCCACGCCGCTCATCCCGCTGGCACAGGAGGCATAAATGGATATCCTGCTCACACACGGCTATTTTCTGTATGAAGACCCGCACGAACAGCAGGTGATGAAGCCCTATCCGCCGTTGGGCCTGCTGTATATTTCGTCGTATCTTAAGCAGCAGGGCTTCAGCGTGGGCGTGTTTGACACAACCTTCCGCGATCTGTTCGCCTTTGAGACGTATGTGCAAGAGCATCGCCCGCCGGTGGTCGGCCTGTATACCAATATGATGACCAAGCGGCGCGTCTTGCAGATGATCCGCCTGTGCAAAGCCGTGAATGCGATTGTGATCCTGGGCGGCCCCGATCCGGCTTATTATGCCGCCGAGTATTTGCAGCATGGCGCGGATATCATCGTGCGCGGCGAAGGCGAGATGACGCTTGAAGAGCTTCTGCCACATCTCGCCAAACAGGGCCTCAATCAGTTGGAGAGCATCGCAGGCATTGTCTATGTCGGTGAAAATGGCGAGGTCTGCGAGACGGGGCCGCGTGCCTTCATCGGCGATTTGAGCGCCAATCCCTGGCCGGATCGGGAGGCGATTGATCTGCCTGAATATCTGCGTATCTGGAAGGCGAATCACGGGCGCAGTTCGGTCTCGGTGATTCAGGCGCGGGGCTGTCCCTATACCTGTACATGGTGCAGTCACAGCGTCTTTGGGCATACGCACCGCCGCCGCACCCCCGATGATGCCGCCCGCGAAGTCCTGTGGATCAAAGAGCGTTACACGCCGGATCTGCTGTGGTATGCCGACGATGTGTTTGGCATGAATCATCGCTGGCTGACCGAATATGCCGCCCGTTTGAAGCATTACGGCATCAAAATTCCCTTTGAATGCATCTCGCGGGCGGATCGTCTGACGGAGCCTGTGGTGGAACTGCTGGCCGATATGGGCTGCTACCGCCTGTGGAACGGCTCGGAGAGCGGCAGTCAAAATATCCTGGATGCGATGCAGCGCAAAGTCACCGCCGCCGATGTGCAGAAGAAAACCCATCTGCTGCAAGCGCATGGCATTGAGACGGGCATGTTCATCATGCTCGGTTACAAGGGCGAGACGATGGCCGATCTTGTCGAGACGGTAGAGCATCTCAAGCGCTGCAATCCCGATATTTTCCTCACGACGATTGCCTATCCCATCAAAGGCACGCCCTACTATGCCGAGGTTGAGGCGGATATTTTGCGGGCGGGCGATTGGGCTGAGAATGGGGATCGTGCTTTGACGGTAGCAGGCCGCTACAGCAAGCGCTTTTACAGCTTCGCCACGCGCTGGATGGTGAGTGAGGTCGCATTGAATCGGGCACAGACAAAGGGCGGCGTGTCGTGGCGGCGCAAAGCTAAATTGTGGCTCAATACGCGCATCGGCTGGTATGGTATGAAATTGACGCAGAATGGCAAAGAGCAGGCGACGAAGACATTACGCCCGCTGATGTTAGAGAAAACCATTTTGTAAACCCCTCACCTCCCATCCTCCTCTCCCACAAGGGGCGAGGGGTTGGGGTGAGGGGTCAAAAAGCAAAATTAACAATGAAAACCTATCCACTGCTGAGGCGAATCAAGAATTACGCCATACCGTTGATGCTCAGGTTTGAAAAGGTATCTTTGGCGGGATCATACAGCACATGGAAGAAGCACTCACCGCCATCCATGACGATCACATGGCTGTCCAGCCAATTGTCGAAATAATCCGAGGTGCAGAAGTAATTGGCATAGATCAGCGGCTGCCCGTTGGCAAACGTGACGCCAAAATACTGCCGCCGATAGCCTGAGAGCTTGTCCCACAGGCCCGCCCCATAACCATCCGACCCAATCGTCTCTTTCAAATAGGGCACAAGCGACGATTCCAGCGCCATGACCTGTATTTCTGTCGGCGTCCAATAGCCCATAATGGGATCATTGAATTCATAGCCGATGCCCGCTTTTTCTGTATTGTCCGCTGTGAAGATCACGCCCTCAAGTGTATCGGTGGTGATTTGATGATTGGATGATGGCATATCAAACACATCTACAGCGGCGCAGCCCGACACCAACAGCAGCACCAGAACAATCATCATCGCTCTCATCATAGTTCTCCCGTTGTTCATTCCAATACACAGGAGACGCCTGAAAAACATGCTTTGTTCCCAGAGCGCGTATAATCATTGTAAAGATGTTTGCCTGATGGCCTGACCATGACTGCCTTCGACACCCTCGCCCCCACCTACGATCATGATTTCACGCATACGCCCCTCGGCCTGATCCTGCGGCAAAAAGCCCAGGCACGATTGCAGCGATTTCTCACGCCGGACGTGCGTATCCTGGAATTGGGCTGCGGCACGGGCGAAGATGCCAGATGGATCGGGGAGCAGGGATTATCGCTCATCGCAACCGATGCCAGCACGCGGATGTGTGCCCAGACGCAGGCCAAAACGCAGCATCTGCCCCATGTGCAGGTAGAGCGGCTGGATATGAATACCCCGCCCGCCGATTGGCCGAAGATTCAATTTGATCTGGTCTTCTCGCATTTTGGCGCACTCAACTGCGTGGACGATGTGCAACCGCTGGTCGCGTGGCTCACGCCGCGTGTGCCTATCGGCGGGCATGTGTGTCTGATGGTCATGTCGCCCGCGTGCCTGTGGGAGCAGCTGTGGTATCTGGCCCGTGCCAACCCCGGCATGGCCTTCCGCCGCCGTCATGCCGCCCTGTTTCGGCCTGATCCATTCGGGCGCTCCATGACGATCATCTATCCCGCCCATCGCACGCTGGCCCAGGCGTTTGCGCCGCAGTTTCGCCCGCTGTGTGTTCAGCCGATGGGCCTGTTCATCCCGCCCTCAGAGCTGTTTGGCATGGTGGAGAAGCGGCCCCGATTCAAGCGCGTGCTGCTGCACCTCGAACAGCGCTTTGGAGATCGGCAGGCACTGGCACTGTGGGCCGATCATTACACGCTGGTGCTCGAACGGGTTTAACTCATAGAAATTCAAAATTTGGCATCATGGGAGGGCTTGGCGTGCCAAGCCCCTACGAGGCATCTTCTCGACGTCTTTGAATCATTTCATCATCAGCCCGAATATTTATTCGCCATATTCGCTACAATCTGCACCTCCATATGCTCCAACTGCACGGAGTAGAGGCTGATATGGCGCTCGTCCAGGTCTTTTTCCGTCACAAACTCGCCCGCACGCCCGGCCAACTGCATGATCTCCAGGCAGGCTTTGGTCGTCTGTCTGACGAAATTCGCCCCATCCCACTGCATCGGCCCGGCAAACACCTCAACCCCGTGAAAGCGAATATAGCTGACATCCGGGCTGGCGAGGCGCGTCAGCTTAAGCGTGAGCGCACCGCGTCCCCAGTGATAATCCACGACCAGACAGTGAATCGTATCCGCTTTTGGAATCGCAAAGACATTGTTCATCGTATCCTCCCCTGTGACTGAGATCGATCAATAGCTCAGGCTGGCATTTTTGGCCCGCGATTCAGCGGCCAGACGCTGCTTGTAGGCAATCACACGATTGAGCAGTTCAGCATCGCTCGTCGCCAGAATTTGCACCGCCAGCAGTCCCGCATTCCGCGCCTGCCCAATTGCCACCGTTGCGACAGGCACGCCAGCGGGCATCTGCACAATCGAGAGCAGCGAATCAATGCCCTTGAGCGCCTTGCTCTCGACAGGCACGCCAATCACAGGCAGCGGTGAATAGGCCGCCACCATACCCGGCAGATGAGCCGCACCGCCCGCCCCGGCAATGATCACGCGCAGCCCCCGCGTATGGGCCTGAGTCGCATACTCGGCCATATCAACGGGCGTGCGATGCGCCGAGATGATCCGCACCTCGAACGCGATGGCAAATTCGCGGCAGACATCAATTGCGCCCTGCATAGTAGGCAAATCGCTGTCACTGCCCATGACGATTCCAACCTGTGGTGGTGACATGAGTCTCCTTTGACAAATTCAAAAGATGTTATTTCAATTAGAGATGGGATTGGCGTAGGGGCGCGATGCATCGCGCCCCCATATGTACCAACTTAAGCAAATCATCCGTCGTCCGCCTCGTTTTTGTCCTGTCGTCAGGGGTTGAAAACCTCTGCCTTGCCTTTTGCGGGACTGAAAGTCCCGCTCAAACCATCTTTTTGGGCGTGTTTCGGCGGGGTTTTCAACCCCGCAACACGGGAGACAGGGGGTTGAAAGTCCCTGGCGCAAGCGATTTTGCCGCGTCTTTGGCTCACAATGAGCACAAAAATCCTTAAGTTGCTGTATATGGGGCGCGATGCATCGCGCCCCTACAAAAGCGCTGTGGCCCGTTGCGAACCTATCCCCTAAAGACGAATGCGGCTGAGGGCCAACCGCCCCAGATTTTCGGCATCCTGGGTGTTATAGCCCAGAATCGTCAGATGGCCCATCTTGCGGCCCACGCGCACCTCACGCTTGCCATACAGATGGATATGCACGCCTTCTGTCGCAAGCACCTCTTTGAGCGCATCGGGATACGGTGGGCCGCTGCGTTCGCCCAGAATATTGAGCATGACAGTCGCAGGAGCGATCTGCGCCGTATCGCCTAAGGCATAGCCCATGACCGCCCGCACATGATTGGCAAACTGTGACGTAATTGTGCCTTCAATCGTGTAATGGCCGGAGTTGTGTGGGCGGGGTGCGATCTCGTTGTAGATCACATCGCCATTGTCCAGCTCAAACAATTCGATGCCAAACACGCCGACGCCATCAATCGCTTCCACCGCCTGCTGTGCGATTTCGGTGGCGCGGATGGCGGTGGCTTCTTCGATAGGAGCGGGACAGCGCACGATATGGCAGATGTGGTTTTGCTGCACCGTCTCCACGACAGGATAAAATTTCATCTGGCCCGCCTGATCGCGCACGGCCATCAGCGCCAGTTCGCGCACAAACGGCACATACTCCTCCACCATCAGCTCACGCCCCTTGAGCCGTTCCAGCGCATTGGCGACATCCGCCGAGCGCCGAATGGTGACATTGCCATAGCCATCATAGCCGTTGCGCCGCGCCTTGAGCAGCAGCGGAAAGCCAAAGGCTTCGGCAGCCGTCAGGACATCCGTCGCGGTCTGCACATTCAGGAAGCGCGGCACAGGGATGCCCGCCGCCTGCATCGTGCGCTTCTGCGTGAGCTTGTCCTGCACCTGGGCCACCGTCTTAGGCGTCGGATACACAGGCGTCTCATGCGCGATGACCTGCTCAAGCAGATCAACATCGACAAATTCGCTCTCCAATGTCACAATCTCGCATTGACGGGCAAACTGCTCCAGCAGCGCTGCATCGCGCCACTCGCCTACGATGACGTGCGACGTCACCTGGGCCGCCGGGCAGTCGGCCTCCGGTGTAAAAATCACGGTTTCGATTCCCAGGACACTCGCCGCCTGCGCGGTCATCTTCGCCAGTTGGCCCCCGCCAAAAATACCCAATCGCGTCATAGCGTCTGTGTTAACCCTGTGTGATATTCGCCGTCAAATCATGCTGTTTATGTTACCATACCGAGGCGTATCAGGGTGCAGTCTTGTCATGCGTATTCACAGGAAAAGGGATCATGGCAGAACTCAAACGCACAGTGGGCGTGGTTGGGGCGGTGATGATGGGCCTGGGGTCGATCATCGGCACGGGGGTGTTTGTGAGCATCGGGATTGGCGCCAGCGTCGCGGGGGCCGCTGTCATTGGCGCGATTCTGCTGGCGGCCTGCGTCGCGCTGCTCAACGGCTTGAGCAGCGCCCAACTCGCCGCCCGCTATCCCGTCAGCGGCGGCACCTATGAGTATGGCTACCGCGTCCTCAATCCGACTCTGGGTTTTACCGCAGGCTGGACGTTTTTGCTGGCGAAAAGCGCTTCAGCAGCCACCGCCGCACTGGGCTTCTCCGGCTACATCCTGCATCTGCTCAATGCACCCGACAGCCTGAAAGTGCCGCTGGCGTTTGGCGCGGTGGTCGTCCTCACGATGCTGTGTCTGGGCGGGGTGCAGCGCTCCAACCGCATCAATATGGTCATTGTCAGCATCACATTGGCAGTGCTGCTGCTGTTTTCGCTAGTGGGCCTGACGCGCTTCAATGCGGCCAATCTCTCGCCGCTGTTTCCGCCTGACAGCACCCCGCTGCCCGCCTTCCTGCAAGCCACTGCACTCATGTTCGTGGCGTATACGGGCTATGGGCGCATTGCCACCCTGGGCGAAGAGGTGCGCGATCCGCAGAGTACGATCCCGCGTGCCATCATCGCCGCCCTGTTCGTCACGATGGCGCTCTATGTGCTGGTGGCCGTTGCTAGTGTGGGCAGCGTCGGCCCGACTGAATTAAGCCGCCTCACGCAGAGCGCGGCGGCCCCCCTGGAAGGCGTGGCGCAAGCCTGGGGCGTTCCAGGCTTGCCCCTGCTCGTGACGATTGGTGCGGCCACCGCCATGTTGAGCGTGCTGCTCAATTTGATCCTGGGCTTGTCGCGGGTGCTGCTGGCGATGGGCCGCCGTCATGATATGCCCGCCGCCGTCGCTTTTATCAATCCGTCCAGCGTCCCTACCACGTCGATTTTGATCATGGGCGGGGCGATTGCCGCGCTGGTGCTCGTCGGCAGTGTGAAAACAACATGGTCATTCAGCGCCTTCACGGTGCTGATTTACTATTCGATCACCAATCTCGCGGCTCTGCGCCTGCCCCCAGATGCCCGCCGCTTCCCGGCCTGGACATCCGCCCTGGGCCTGATCGCCTGCCTGCTGCTGGCCTTCCAGGTCGATCCGAGCATCTGGCTGGTGGGCGGCGTGCTCATCGTGGGCGGCCTGCTGTGGCAGCAGATCGCACAGCGCACATTTGCAGCGGAACATGTCTAGCTGTGGCGTTTATGCGAAGGCCAAATTTATACTGCCCTCCCTCGGCCATCGCTGTGTGTCCGAGATATGGCAGTTTGTCTGCTCTCCGATTTTCTCATCAGTCATCAAGCACAAAAACATCGTGTTTTCCGCGCTGAATCGTTAAACTGCATTCATACTCGCTAGTTTTGCTTAAACACCTTTGAGGAGCATCCTATGGCACAGGCACAGCTTGATACGAGCATCTTTCGCAAATACGATATTCGCGGCGTCGCATCCTCCGAGACAGGCAAAACTATTCAACTGAATGAAGAAGTCGCAGAACTGGTGGGCAAGGCGCTTGGCACGTATCTACCGCAGCAGTTTCACACGGAGCGCGTGTTTGTCGGCAGCGATAACCGTCTCACATCGCCCGCACTGCGTCAGGCCATGATTCGCGGCCTCCTTAGCACAGGCGTCGCCGTGACCGATATTGGTGAGGTGCTCACGCCCACTGCTTACTTCGCCTCGGCCAGCTACAACGGCGTGGCGGCAGGCGTGATGATTACGGGCAGCCATCTCACCACCGAATACAACGGCATCAAGATGGCCTATGGCAAGCTGGCGCTGTCGGGCGATCAGATCATGGATTTGCTCAAAATCATCCAGGATGGCAGCTTCAAGACGGGCAGCGGCACGCTCTCCACCGATTACCCGATGATCTTGCGCCATATGACGGCCATCGCTGAAAAAGTCACCATCCACAAGCCGCTCAAAGTCGTGGTCGATTCGGGCAATGGCTTGAGCGGCACCTATGTCGTGCCGGTGCTGCGGGCGTTGGGCATTGAAGTCATCGGCCTGTACACCGATCCCGATGGCACATTCCCCAATCATCTGCCCAACCCGGAAGACCCGGAGATGACCGTCGATCTGGAAGCCAAAGTTGTCGAGGTTGGGGCCGATATGGGGCTGGCCTTCGATGGTGACAGTGATCGCTGCGGCTTCATCGACAATCACGGCCATCACATCGCGGCGGATCGTCTGCTGGCACTGCTGGCCCGCGATATGCTCAAGCGGCATCCTGGCACACCGATTGTGTTCGATGTCAAAGCATCGCAGGCGCTGCCCGACGAAATCATAAAATACGGCGGCATCCCGGTCATGTGGAAGGCGGGCCACAGCCTGATGAAGGCCAAGATGAACGAGATCGGCGCTCTGCTCGGCGGCGAAGTGAGCGGCCACCTGTTCATTGGCGAGAATTACTACGGCTTTGATGATGCGCCGCTGGTGGCTCTCAAAGCGCTGGAAATCATCTCGCAGACCGATAAAACCATCTCGGAGATTTTCGAGGAGATCCCCAAACTGGTCGCCACGCCCGAAATCATCCTCTCGGCCCCCGACAATATCAAATTCTCGATCATCGACGAGATTGGCGAGACGCTCAAAGGGCGCTACGAAGTCATCACCGTCGATGGGGCGCGGGCAGTCTTCCCGCATGGCTGGGGCCTCGTGCGGGCCAGCAATACGCAGCCTGCCGTCACACTGCGCTTTGAAGCCTATACCAAAGAGCAGGTCGTGGAGTATATGCAGTTGTTCAAGACTGAGTTAAACAAGCACCCTGAGATCGATCAAGCCAAGTTCGATGCTCAGATCGCGGCCTTTAGCAAATAAAAATTAACATGTGGGCGACTCATGAGTCGCCCCTACACCTCCCCAACGGGTTGTCTTATGGATCATTATCAGCAGATCTACAGCCAGCGTGACACTGCCCGCCGCTATGAGCAGTTGGTGGCGCGTGAAGACACACATGGCAATTTATTCTCAGCCCTGGTCGAGATCGCGGGACTGGATGGGCAGCGCGTGGTCGATATGGGCGCGGGCACAGGCCGCATGACGCGCACCGTCGGCGTGATGGCACGGCATGTCTATGCCTTCGATCAAGCGGCGGCCATGCTGGATATTGCCGCCGACACCCTGACGACGACGGGCCTGCAAAACTGGTTGCTGGCAGTTGCGTCCAATCATGCGCTGCCGTTGCCGGATGCCTGCGCCGATACTACGCTGGAAGGCTGGAGTTTCGGCCATACAGTGGGATGGAATCGTGAGGCATGGCATGAGCCGATGACGGCGATGCTGGCCGAAATGCAGCGCGTCACCAGGACGGGCGGCACGATGATTCTGATTGAGGCGATGGGAACAGGCGTGAAGACGCCCGCACCGCCCAATGAGGGTCTGGCGGCGCTGTATGAGTTCTGGGAGACGCAGTACGGCTTTCAGCGGCGCGTGATTCGCACGGATTATCAATTCGCCTCGGTGGAGGAGGCCGTCGAATTGACGGGCTTCTTCTTCCGCGATTCAGGCATCGCCGAGCGCGTGCGGGCCAATAACTGGGATATCGTGCCAGAATGTACGGGTGTGTGGTGGAAGAAAGCTTAAACCCCTCCCTAGCCCTCCCCGCTTCGCAAGGAGGGGTTAAACACATATCTATTCAACAAAAAGGTTTCTATCCTATGAACGCGGATGTTGTTGTCATCGGGGGCGGGCCTGCCGGGGCCGCTGCGGTCTGGGCATTGGGTCGCAGCGCCCCGCATCTCAAGGTCGTCCTGCTGGAACGAAACGCGCAGATGGCGACAGGCAGCAGCCTCGCCTCGCTGGAATGCTTTCGCTCGTGCTGGCCGATTGAGTGCAACAAGCAGCAGATGGTTCGCAGCATCGAAGTCTTCACCCATGCCGATGAGTACCTGGGCGAGAGCGCACAGCAGGCCTTGGGCCTCAAAATGCAGGGTTATCTCTTCTGCGGCTTCAGCGCGACTCATGCCGCCAGCTTCAAGGGCGATGTGGCGCGGCTGCACGCGATTGGCCTGTCGCACATTCAATATCTGGATGAGGCCGAGGTGCAAAAGCGCTTTGGCTGGCTCGGCCCGCGTGTCACATCCGCCAAATTTGATCCGCAGGCGGGCTGGCTGGACTCGAACGCGCTGACCTCGCGCATGGCCTACAGCAATCGCAGCGCTCAGATGATCTTTAATACTCACGATGTGCGGATTCTCACCGAGGGCGGGCGCGTGGTGGGCGTTGAGTCGTCGCAAGGTGTGATTCATACGCCGTGTGTCGTCCTCGCCAACGGTGCATGGGCGCGGGCCGTAGGACAGACAGCGGGCGCAGATGTGCCTGTCGTCGTCAAGCCGCGCCAGAGTGTGACAGTGCATCAGCGCCACGCCGCCTTTCCGTCAGACGGGCCGATGGTGATTGGCAGCGGGCCGCATGTGCGCCCAGAGGCGGGCAAGGGCGCAATTTTTGGCTGGGAATACAAGCGCACGCCGCGCAATCTGCCGCTGAACGTGGCGCATGGCGAGGATTACCTGCTCGATCCATATGCGCCCATTGATGCGCTGAAAGACCCGCGCTTTCCCTCGATGCTGCCGATGCTGATGGGGCGGCAGTTTGGGCATGGGCCGGGCGAGGGCTTCAATGATGCGTGTTATAGTCGCGGCCTGAGCCATAACATCGGCTATTATGTCTTCCGCGATGAGTCGGCGGCCTACCAGATGGATGCTGCCGGGACACAGCAGCCCTATGAGAGCGAACGGGCGATCATGGATTATGCGCCGGAGGTCGAGGGCTTGATCTACAGCGTGGCGCATGTGGGGCATGGCATCATGACCGCGCCCGCCGCCGGGGAGATTGTGGCGAGTCTGGTGTTGGGCGAAGCGCTGCTGCACGCGGCCTATGCCGATTTTGCGATCAAGGCATCGTTTGCGGAATATGATGCAGCGGTGTTGTGAAATGAGACATAGCGATAAATTCTGAGATCATCAAGGCTCGGAGTAGAATTGATGAAAAAGGCATTTTAAAAATCGTGCTGACATGTCTAGTTGAAAGCGACATGTCAGCACGATAAGAATAGATAGAATAATGCAACACTTAAAAATTAATTTATAAGACGTATTTTAGAAATAAAATTGATAGAGTAAAATTATAGAGATTTGAAAAGGAGCAAACATGCCTTTGCGTGCGATTGTTGGTAATGAAACTGTGCTTGCACCATTTCTGAATAACGAAGAATGGAAACAACTTGAAATTCGCATTAAACAAGAAAAACTTGAAGTTACTCTACCATGCTGTAATCAAAACGCATATCTTCGCACGAGCAAATATGGCATCCGCCACTTTGTTCACAAAATACGTGATAACTGCACCAGTGAGCCTGAAACATGGCAGCATCTAAAGGCCAAACAAGAAATTATCTTAGCGTGTCGTGCTGCTGGATATGAAGCAATTCCCGAAGCACAAGGAGAGGGGTGGCGTGCCGATGTTCTCGCTACAAAAGGAAAAGCAAAAATTGCTTTTGAGGTACAGTGGAGTCCGCAAGATTTAGAGGAAACAGAAGCAAGGCAGAAACGCTATAAAGACGCCGGAGTAAGGGGATGCTGGTTTTTTAGAAAGCCTCCAGGTCATGTAGCAAATCATGAACTTCCTTTATTTCAGCTTGAGATTGAAGAAATAAAATCCGAAGTTTTGATAACCCAACTTCAAGCTACATATAATTTTGAATATGATGAATATGATGACAATCAAATAGTAACTCGAATCCCGCTTACTGAATTCGTAAAGGCCCTCTTGACACAGAAAATCCGATTTTGTGAAGATATAAAAACTCAACCGCGCCAAAAATTGCGCCTTATTTTCATAGAGATCAATTGTTGGAAATGTAATCAACCCTATCACATCTATTACGCACGAGGAGTTATTTTAACTACAAGGTGTGGTCAATCAATTATTCCAATGGATGGTGAATTGTGGGAAGGACAACATTTTTTCTTTAACCCCGATATTGTGACAGCTGCACGCCTATTCACTAAATCGGATGAGGGAGCACATTTAAAGTTAGGTTCCATTAAATCTCGTTACAGCAAAACGGTGGAAAAGAATTATATCTCTTTTGGTTGTTACCATTGTGATGCTATCTTTGGAGATTTTTTTCTACGTAATGAGATCTTAGCGAGGTCTTCAATGGAGGAGAAAGCGGCGGCTGTTCTGGAAAAAGACATTATATTTAATATCGCTCTCACAGAAAATCACCCGCATTGGTGTTTCCCTGAAAACGGGATATTTTGCTGTGGATAAAATATACACTTTTCAAGACGCCCGTTACGATGCTGTTTCGGGCGTCTCCTCAACCACTTCGATATAGATCAAATCCTCGATTTTGCAGTTGAAATAATCACACAGCCCGATTAGGACATGGGCCTCGATTTTCGTCACCTCATTGCGAATCCAGCTTCC